>CACYEU010000166.1 GCA_902773445.1 uncultured Lachnospiraceae bacterium
ACCGGTTCCGCCCACTGCAATCTGATCCCGTACTGGGCACAGAGACTGAATAAAAATGAGATGACCGCATTTCAGGCATCTCCGCGGGGCGGCATCTTATATTGCAAGAACAAGGGAGACCGGGTCCTGATCAGCGGACACACGGCTCTCTACTGTGAGGCGGACATCAAGGTATCTGAATGAAGACGATCGCACAGACAACTTCACGCAGCGACAGGATCCTGCGCAATACGTTCTATATTCAGTTGATTGCGTATATACTGGCTGCTTTCCCGTCGGCGTTCGCCGAGATATTTGACGGTATTATTATCGGTCAGTATCTTGGCGTGGATTCGGTCGCCGCGTTCGGGATCGTCACGCCGCTGGTCACGGTCCTTGCGTTGTTCGGAACGATCATCTCCGCCGGCACACGCAAGAGATATATCCGTTTTCTTGGGCAGGGGCAGAAAGAACAGGCTCAGCAGGTCTTCTCGCTTGCCTGTGTGCTGGCAGTCGGAATCGCGACTGTTGTCATGGTGCTGGTACTGCTCTTTGCAACTCCGATCACCCGCTGGCTCGGTGCATCGAAGAATGCATCTGATCTGCTGCCGCAGGCCAGAGCTTATCTGATCGGCGTTGCGATCGGCATGCCTGCGCGCAATCTGATGTGGGTGCTGTGGGTGCTGATGCCGATCGACAATGACCGCAATCTGCCGATCATTGCGTCTCTGATCATGACCGTGGCTAATATCCTGCTGGATATTATGGTGGCAGTTGTTCTTGACGGCAATACGTTTGGCATGGGATTTGTCACAAGCCTGTGCTATATGATTGCGACGATCGTGCTGCTGACACATTTCCTTAAGAAGGAGAGAGTCCTGAAGTTCACATTCCGGAATCTTCCGTGGTCGGAGAGCCGCAATATCTTCAACCTCGGATCCTATTCAGGGATCTCCAGAGTGTCCAATCTGCTTCGCGGCACTTATATGAATAAGCTGATGGCGGCTATCGCGACGACAGCTGCGATCGCCGCATATTCTGTTCACCGTCAGGCGGGAACGATCCTGAGTCCTCTGGTGGTCGGTATGGCCGATACAGTCTCAGTGATGGCCGGACTGCTCAACGCCGAGCGCGACCGTCCGATGATCAAAAGGCTGCTGACAACATCGTTTAAAGCGACGGCTATGATCACACTCGGCGTCTCGTGCCTGGTGTTTATACTCGCAAAACCGTTCGCGATGCTGTTTATCAGCGATGATCCGCTGGCCCTTTCACTGGCGGCGCGGGCTGTCCGCTGCTACGCGGTCGGCATGCCGCTGTACGGGTTAAATGCGATTTATTTCAACTATATCCAAAGTACCGGCAAGCGGGTACTGGCATCTTTTTCAGGATTTCTGCTGGAAGGCGGGTTCCTGATCGCATCAGCAGGGGTGATGGCGGTCTTTATCGGAGTCAATGCGGTCTGGTATGCGTTCCCTGTGACACAGGTCATTATGCTGGCCTATTATATACTGGTCATACATGTTCACAATCTGGAACCCGAGATGAGAACCGACACATTCTTCGACCGGCTGCTGCTTCTTCCGAAGAGTTTTGATATCGACGATGACGATCAGCTGGATGTCAGCATCACGACGATGGACGAAGTTATGTGGCTCTCACATCAGGTCTGGGAATTCTGTGACAGGCACGGATGTGACAGAAAGAGGAAGTATCTGTTGTCACTAGCCGTCGAGGAGATGGCAGGAAATGTGATCCAACACGGGTTTACGAGAGACAGGAAACATCACAGTCTCGATGTAAGGATCATGAAGGACGGCGATACTTATATACTGAGGATACGCGACGATTGTCTGTATTTCGATCCGGTCAGCCGGCTTGAGCTGTTTTCAAGTGAAGACCTGACCCACCATGTCGGGATCCGGATGATCGTCAACATGGCGAATGAAGTGCGGCACACCTGTTTTATGAGACTGAATAATCTGTTTGTGAAAATCTAGAGGAGAACCAGTCATGACAGTCGTTTACGGAGAAGAGACAC
>CACYEU010000167.1 GCA_902773445.1 uncultured Lachnospiraceae bacterium
CTGCGCCAGAAAGAGATCATCCGGCAGGCAGTCAGAGCCCTCACAGACAGCGGCGGTCTTGTTATTATGGCGACCCATGATATAATGGAAATAGAATTTTGCGACCGGATCTATTATCTTTCGGATCGCAGTTTAAAAGAGGAAAATGCTCCAACCGTAATCGACAGACTCATGAAAGGAGACATTGACAATGAACCAAATGAATTTTGATCCTCAGACAGGCGAACCGATCGTTCATCAGAATGCACCGGCACAGCAGCCTGCCCCCGAAGCGCCGGTCTATCAGCAGCCTGCCCCGGCTCCGAAGAAAAAAGGCAAAGGAGGCAAGATCGCAGCCGGCATCATCGCGGCCGCAGTTGTGGTCGGCGGCGCGATTTTCGGCGTACATGCGCTGAAAAGCGTTTCACCGCTTGTTGCAATTCAGAAAGCGGGTGAGAATACATTTGTCGATGACGCATTTACCGAGCAGATCAAAAAGACAAATGAAATGGTAGCCGACGGCGCCTATGCAGTTGAAGCAGCGGTTGAGGCTTCAGGCGAAAAAGTCGATTTCAACTTTAACTCTGACAGCGGCGATATTTCACTGGACGGCAGCTATAATGATCTGAGCGCTGTCGTCTATATGGATGATTCAAAGATCACGCTGGATATCCCCAAAGCTGATATCGACACACTTTGTTATGACTATACGACCGACAAATCAGACAGCGATTCTTATATCGTTCAGATGGCCGGCGCGGATAATCTCAAGCAGGTCGACTCGATTATTCAGATGATCCATTCGATGATGGCGACGAAGATCGACAAGGAAGCTGTTCAAAAAGTCGTGACCAATCATCTGAAAGAACTCGAATTCGAGAAACTTGACAAGAAATCGATCGATCTCGGCGGAGATAAAGTTGAATGCGGCGGCTATGAGACGACGCTGACCGGAGAATTTGTCCATAATCTTTTGAATGATGTCTACAAAGAAATGTACGGCAAGACCATGGATGACTTCCTTGATGAACTCAGCTCGATGGGTCTTGACAACGGTTCTGTCGATACGGTCAAAAATAAGATCGATGACATGGAAGAGGTCGATCTCAAGTTTTATATCAACGATAAGAAGTTTGCGATGATCGATGTTGAGACCACTGTCGACGGTCAGGATATTGATGCTGAAGTATCCTTTGCAGGCGAAGACATCCCGTGGCATGAGATGACAGTCAGAGACGCCGAGAACGACCAGACCGTGGAACTGAGCGTCGATGATGATAACGGAGACCTCACCTACAATATTAAAGGCGCTGACGGTCAGGAAGCTGCGTTTACGTATGATGCGGACAGCGGTGATTTCAAGGTTTCTTCAGACGGCTCGGAGGCGATGAGCGGAAAATTCACGGTCGACGGCAGCGAAGCTGATTTTTCGATCGACGAACTGAACGGCAGTGACACTGATGTTGATCTGGCAGTGAAAAACGACGCAAAAGTCGAAGAGGCTCCCGAAGGAAAAGATATTCTTAAGATGAATGCGATGGACTTCTCATCGATCGCTCAGAAGCTGTATCAGCTCTACTACAGCATTGGATAAGACAAAGGCAAAAACTTACGCCTGGATAGAATGGAAAAAGGGGTTGAAATCAATACCCCTTTTCTTTCTTATTACGGTGATCGGCATTCTGCTTCTGCTGGCGGCACTCGCAGTTTCGCGCGCCGCGTCCGGTTCGAACGACGCGTCGCTGAAGATCGACGTGGCTGTTGCGGGAGCAAAAGGTGACTCGATGACCGAAAAAGCGGTCACTGTGGTCAGGACCCTTGACGTTGTCCGGACGATCACCAGGTTTCATATGACGGACACAGACGAGGCTGATCAGGGCATTGCCGACGGAACCTATGATGCGGCGATCTACCTGACCGGCAACATGTATGAAGATATCAACGAGGGCTATAACACGCCGGTCGTCGTCAGATTTTCGGGCAATTCGGTACTTGAAGCGGATCTGTTCCGCGAACTGATCGAGACAGGAGTCAAGGATCTCGGAATCGCCGAATCCTCGATCTATGCGGTCTATGATCTGAGCAGGGAGTATCCGACAGCGAAAAAGACGCGCAAGATCGCGACAAAGATGGCCAAGCGTTATATCCGGATGTTTCTTGAAAGGACGCTGCTGTTCGATAATGAACTGATTTCATCGGAAAGCGAGATGACGCCGCTTGAGTATGCGGTCACTTCACTGATGCTGATCATGATGCTGCTCACAGGCGTTGGTCTTGCCGGCTTTTACAGCGCCGATGAGGCCGTGACCGGCAAGGCGCTTGAGCGGACCGGTATCAGACGGTGGTATCAGAACGCAGTCAAGATCGCGGTGATCAGCAGTGTGATCTGGCTGATGCAGCAGATCGTATCATGTATATTAGCGATCCTTCTGCGCGGCGGGGAGATCAGGATGATCCATCCGCTCGCAACGATCCCGCTGGCTGTTGCGGTCGCAGCATTGATCCATCTGGTCTACCGGATCGTTCCGACAAACAGCGCTGCACTCGTCTATCTGCTTGTCAGCGTGTTTATGATCATTGCCGGGGGAGGATTTTTCGCGCCGTCGTCGATGCCGAAAGCCGCTGAGGCGGTTTCGCGGATTCTGCCGTTTTCCACATGGCATCTCTATCTGTCAAAACTTCTTAAGACCGATGGCGGAGCCGGAGGCGTATGTGTCAGGGTTCTTATCGGTGCCGTTATCATGATTGCGCTTGCGGCAGTTTTAAGCCGTACGGCTGAAATGCTCGGCAATCGGATCGGACAATACTACAACGAGCGGACAGATGTCCGGGAAAAGGCGGTGCGGTCATGAGGCGAAGATGGTTTCCGATCCAATTAAAAAGAGCGCTGCGCCATCCGGGTACATATGTGATCGCGCTGTTGCTGCTGCTCACATTCCTGCTTGTCAACTATGTGAGGTTCTATGACCGGGAGCAGGCGCCGTTCGGGCTGATCGCAGGCGATGGGATCTGCGCCGGCAATATCGTCAGCAGGTTTAAAGACGCGGACAGCGATTCGCCGATCCGCTGCAGGATCTATCAAGATGAGAAAACTATGCGCCGCGATGTGCTGTCAGGACGGCTCGACTGCGGATTTATCCTCAGGGATAATCTGGACGAATCGGTTTTTGAGGAGACAAAAGAACCGGCTGTGATCTACCTTCATACGGCCGCGACGCGCAAAGGCCTGGTCGTGCGCGAACAGATCTATGCGGCTCTGATCGACACGAAGGCTGAGCAGATCCTGGACGAAATGGCCCATTCGAAGAAGTCGTTCAAACACGGCGATGATGAACTGGCGCGCCGGCTGATCGAGCGGAAAAATGAATACCTTGAAAGTAATGATATTTTTCAGGTCATCTTCGAGACAGAAGACGGCAGCCCGGCCGGAGAGACTGACCGCAAGGCTGATCCGCTGATGCGCAGGATGCGGCTGATCTGGGTATTGATCCTGGCTGCTGCCATGGCATTTGCCAGAGAACGCTACAGTGATGGGTTTATAAAACCGGCGAAAGCCTTAAGGCGCGGTGAGCGGGTCCAAAGCCTTGCCGCCTACACGGTTTCAGCAACTGCGCCGACGGCTCTTGTTCTGGTCATTGCCGGCATTGCGGCAATTGCAGTGACCGGCGTGACAGTCAGTGCCGGAATGATTGCGGTGTCACTGATCAGTTGCTTAATTGCGCTTATTATTTCTTCTCTGTTGGCAACACTGATTGCGTTGGCCGTTAAAAGCGAAACAGCTTATCTGTATCTGATCTGCGCAGTGACGACTGTCGCAGCGCTGTTGATGATTGTGGTGAATTCGTGAAAGAGAACTCATTGACATCAGTTAAACTTAAATTTCTGTTCGCGATCTTTCTGTACGGAACCGTTGGACTGTTCCTGCGCCTGATCAAATACCCGACCGATATCGTTGTCGCGATGCGTTCGGGAATCGGCGCCGCGACAATGATCGCGATCATCAAAGCGCGCCATATTCCGATCGATACGAAACGCATGAAGCAGACGATCGGTCCCCTGATCCTTTCCGGCTTTTTCCTCGGCATGAACTGGATCTGTCTGTTTTCGGCTTACCGCCACACGACTGTCGCGATCGCGAGCCTCTGCAATTATACGGCACCGATCATCGCGATCCTGATCGCGCCGCTGTTTCTTAAAGAAAGAATCACCTGGAAGAAAGCACTGTGCGTCGCTGTTGCGGCGGTTGGCATGATCCTGATCTCAGGTGTCGGCCCCGGCAGCGCATCCGACGTCAATCCCGTCGGCATAGCATTCGGTATGGGAGCGGCACTTGCTTTTGTCGGTATTGTGATGTGCAACCGGCTTGTCAGTGAAGTCGGGGCATACGAGCGCGCCGCAGTACAGCTTTCGGCCGCCTTTGTAACGGCGCTCGTCAATGTGTTCATTCAGAGTGTCGGGCGATCCGTCGCATTCGATCTGAAGAGCACGATCCTCTGTATCATTCTCGGCGTACTGCACACCGGCTGCGCATACGCGTTCTATTTCGACGGTCTTGCCAATCTGCCGTTGACGACCTACGCGGTCCTGGGGTATTTCGAACCGGTCATATCAGTCCTGATCTCGGTGATCGTACTGCATGAGCATATGGCGGCTGCCGGCTGGGTCGGAACGGTCTGCATCATCGGCGCTGCGCTTGCGAGTGAGCTGATCACGATGAGAGAAAGTCCGGGTGACGATTCATGAGCCCTCAGCGCAGACAGAGACATCCGGTCAGGCATTTCCTGGAGTTTTTAGTGCTCCTTGCGATCGTTCTGGTCGTACTGTTCTTCCTGGCAGGAGGCAGTCCCGGACGCGGCGCATCCGGAACCGTTCAGGAGATCGGAAAGGTCGTCAGGCGCAATTTTACTGACGGCGTCAAAGACCTGCCCGATCCGGAA
>CACYEU010000168.1 GCA_902773445.1 uncultured Lachnospiraceae bacterium
ACGCGGATAATACCGATGAACCTGTCAGGGATACATGGGATCTCTCGGAAAACGCACCGGAACTGACGATTCAAAAAACTGTCGATATAGATTCTGCCGAGGTCGGAGATACACTCAATTACACAGTGTCCGTCACACAGACAAAAGCCGGAATGGCCGCGACCGAAGTTGTTGTGAGCGATGTGCTCCCGGAGAACCTTGTGATCGACGGATCTTCGGTCAAATGTTCAGATGAACACGCAACGGTCAAGTCCGGCAGCAGCGGATATACGGTCGTGATTCCAGAGCTGACTGACACAGTGACGATCCGGTATAAAGCGCAGGCAGTCAAAGCCGGAGAAAATGTCAAAAACACCGCATCCGTCACAAGCCGGCAGACGCCCGATCCGATCGCGGATGAAGCGGTTGTGACAATTAAAGAAACGACGGCAGCAGGGTCTGCAAAGAGAGTGATAAAAAGTGCCGGGAAACCGCTCAGAACTGTCGCAAAGGCCGTTAAGACAGGCGACACGAAAAGCTGGCTGTTCGCGGCGGCGGCAGCAGCGGCGGTCGTGATCATCCTGTCATTGTTCAGGAAACTGATCAACAGGATCTGACCGGAATGCGCATTTTACATTCGCAATATCTAAGAGGCGGGTCATTTTACAGATGCTGTAAAATGGCCCGCATAATCATTTTTGCACAAAAAACGTCCTTCAGACGGGCTTGCTTCAATTGACAGTAATCGTGAATGACCGTATAATAGTAATGGTCTGTTGATTTGTAAAGGAGGGTGATATCTAAATGAATCCAATTGTTATTCCTATTGTTGCTCTGGTCGGCCTTGTGGTGGCCTTTTTTTTGGCTTCGTGGATCAACAAGGCGCCGGAAGGCAATGACAGAATGAAAGAAATTTCGGGCTATATCAGGGAAGGTGCCTTTGCGTTCCTTAAGAGAGAGTACAGGGTCATGATCATCGTCATCGCTGTACTTTTTTTGCTGATCGGATTTGCGATCAACTGGACATCGGCGGTTCTCTATGTATGCGGCGCGCTGTTGTCGGTTCTCGCCGGATTCTTCGGCATGAACGTTGCAACAAAGGGCAATGTCCGCACTGCGAATGCAGCACTTGAGTCCGGAATGCCGAAAGCGCTCAAAGTAGCGTTCAGAAGCGGCGCCGTCATGGGACTTTGCGTGGCAGGTCTCGGTCTGTTCGGTCTCGGCGTCATTTTTGTCGCACTTGATCTCGCGACAGTCACTGAGTGCGTCACAAGCTTTGGTCTCGGCGCTTCTTCGATGGCTCTGTTCGGCCGTGTCGGCGGCGGTATCTATACCAAGGCAGCCGATGTCGGCGCTGATCTTGTCGGCAAAGTCGAAGCCGGTATCCCGGAAGACGATCCGCGTAACCCGGCCGTTATCGCTGACAACGTCGGCGACAATGTCGGTGACGTGGCCGGTATGGGATCCGACCTGTTCGAGTCCTATGTCGGTTCGATCATTTCCGCGATCACACTGGCGGCAGTGGCAGTTGCAAACAAAGTTTCAGGTGCGACATTTGATGAGACGACAGCAGCCCTGTTCCCGCTTCTGATTGCAGCAATCGGTATTCTCGCATCGGTTGTCGGCATTCTCTGTGTACGCGGCAAAGACGACGGCGATCCGGCCAAGGCGCTGAACCTCGGCACCTATATCAGCGGCGCTATCGTGATCATTGCGACACTGATCCTCAGCAAAACGATGCTCGGATCAATGAACTATGCATGGGCGATCATCGCCGGTCTTGTCGTCGGTATCCTGATCGGCTCGATCACAGAGTACTATACATCCGAAAAATTCGGATCAGTCAAGAAGATCGCCGAGCAGTCTGAAACCGGTCCCGCAACCACGATCATCAGCGGTCTTGCGGTCGGTATGAATTCAACTGTCTTCCCGATCATCCTGATCGGCATCGGCATCATCATTGCCTATAAGTTCGCGGGTCTGTACGGCATCGCACTGGCGGCAGTCGGCATGCTTTCAACAACAGGCATGACGGTCGCAGTCGACGCTTACGGCCCGGTATCTGACAATGCCGGCGGCATCGCTGAGATGAGCGACCTTCCGGAAGATGTCAGAAATATCACCGATACACTTGACGCTGTCGGCAACACGACCGCTGCGATCGGTAAAGGATTTGCGATCGGATCGGCTGCACTGACAGCCCTCGCCCTGTTCGCGTCATTTGCGACGACAGCAAAGATCGAGAAGATCAGCCTGACAGAGCCGATGGTTATCGTCGGTCTGTTCATCGGCGCAATGCTTCCGTTCCTGTTCTCAGCATTGACAATGAGCTCAGTCGGCAAGGCTGCGTTCAGTATGATCGAGGAAGTCCGCGGACAGTTCAGAGAGAAACCCGGCATCCTCGAGGGAACTGACAAGCCTGATTATGCACGCTGCGTTTCTATTTCAACGAGTGCGGCTCTAAAGGAAATGATCGCTCCGGGCCTTCTCGCAATTATTGCACCGCTGCTGGTCGGTATCCTTCTCGGAACCGAAGCACTCGGCGGACTTCTGGCCGGCGCGCTCGCATCGGGCGTTCTGCTTGCGATCATGATGGCAAATGCCGGCGGCGCATGGGACAATGCGAAGAAGTACATCGAAGGCGGCGTCCACGGCGGCAAGGGATCCGAAGCTCACAAAGCAGCAGTCGTCGGCGATACAGTCGGTGATCCGTTCAAGGATACATCAGGCCCGTCGATCAACATCCTGATCAAGCTGATGACGATC
>CACYEU010000169.1 GCA_902773445.1 uncultured Lachnospiraceae bacterium
AACTACTCATCAGGTATCCGTGATAAGTTCAAGAGCGAGTATGAAGCAGGCGGAAAGAAAGTCACAGAAGCGACTTTCACAGATGAGACGACAGATTTCAAGGCTCAGCTGAACACAATGAAGGATGCAGGCGTTGATCTGCTGTTCCTCCCGATCTACTATGCGCCGGCAGCCAATATCATGACGCAGGCCGCTCAGATCGGATATGCTCCGACATACTTTGGGGTCGACGGTATGGACGGCATCCTCGGAGCTGACGGATTTGATGCTTCTCTTGCTGAGGGCGTACTTCTCCTGACACCGTTCACACCTTATTCAGAAGATGAGAACATTCAGAAATTCGTCAAGAACTATGAAGACGCTTACGGCGAGACACCGATCCAGTTTGCGGCTGACGCTTATGACTGTGTCTATGCGATCTATGATGCGTTCCAGAAGACAGGTCTTGATGCCGATGCTTCCATGGAAGATATCTGCGAAGCAATGATCGAAGTATTCACAGGCGATTTCACTGCTTCAGGTCTTACAGCTGATTCCATGAAGTGGAATGAAGCCGGCGAAGTCGACAAGACTCCGAAGGTTTGTATCATTCAGGACGGCAAGTACGTTGAGCAGTAATCTTTTGTGTGATTGAGTAAAACTATTGCTTAATGAAGGGGTGCTGCGTTTGGAGCAGCACCCCTATATCCATATTCAAAGGAACAGATTATGAGCCTTCTAAACAGTTTGATTTCAGGTCTTAGCCTGGGAAGCGTATATGCCATCATAGCACTTGGATATACCATGGTCTACGGTATTTCCAAGATGCTTAACTTTGCGCATGGCGATGTCATCATGGTCGGCGCATATGTGTCATTTCTGCTGACGAATCACGCCGGAATGAATGCGTGGGTATCGCTTCTTATTGCTATAGCCACATGTACTGTGCTCGGAATTGTTATTGAGAGACTCGCATATCGTCCGCTCAGGGGAACTGGATCGCTTGCGGTATTGATCACCGCGATCGGTGTATCGTATTTCCTGCAGAACGCGGCGCTCCTTCTCTGGGGAGCAGACCCGAGAATGTTCACCAGCCTCTTTAAGGGATTTAAGACGATTCATGCCGCGAACGGATCTCTTACGATCACACCGGAGTCGCTCTTTACAATTCTGGCCAATATTATCATTATGATTGCGCTGACTCTGTTTGTCAGCAAGACTAAAGCGGGCAAAGCCATGCGTGCCGTTTCGGAAGATAACGGCGCGGCACAGCTGATGGGGATTAATGTCAACCAGTCCATATCGCTGACGTTTGCGATCGGATCCGGTCTGGCAGCGATCGCCGGTGTCCTGATGTGCTCCGCGTACCCGGTACTGATGCCTACGACAGGCGCTATGCCCGGCATCAAGGCGTTCACCGCTGCTGTATTCGGCGGCATCGGCTCCATTCCCGGAGCCATGATCGGCGGACTGATTCTGGGGATCATTGAAATCTTTTCGAGAGCGTACATCTCATCAGAACTTGCTGATGCGATCGTATTCGCCTGTCTGATAATTGTTCTTCTTATCAAGCCTACAGGACTGCTTGGCAAGAAGATCAATGAGAAAGTGTAGGTGAGCCATGGCAGACAAAATTAAAAAATCAATCAATGCCAAACGGCTTAAAGGCGCTGTTAGGAACAATCAGTACAGAAAAGAAGCAATCATCTCTTACGGCATACTCGTGATCGGTTTTATTCTGCTTCAGCTCGGCGCGTCAGCAGGGCTGATCGGACGTAACCTTCAGGGACAGTTTGTGCCGATCTGCGTCTATATGTCTCTTGCCATTGCCCTTAATCTGGTGGTAGGTCTTTCCGGAGAGCTTTCTCTGGGACATGCCGGATTTATGGCGATCGGAGTTTTCACCGGAATTATCGTGACCAGAATACTGGAGAGCAGTGTTACCGCTGACTGGCTCAGACTGATCATCGCGCTGATTGCGTCGGCCGTCGTAACCAGTATAGCCGGATTCATCATCGGTATACCGATTCTGGGACTGAGAGGCGATTATCTTGCCATTGTCACACTGGCTTTCGGAGAAATCGTCAGGAACCTGATGAATGTGCTGTATTTCGGACTTGATAAAAACGGAAAACTCCATTTTGCTTTCAATCATACGATCGAGGAGGTCGATACATCCGGAAGGATCATTACAGGTGCAATCGGAGCCACAGGCGTCCACAAGACGGCATCGTTTGCTTCCGCTACGCTTCTGACGGCGTTTACTCTGTTTGTTGTACTCAACCTCAAGAACTCAAAACAGGGGCGCGCGATCATGTCGATCAGAGACAACCGGATCGCCGGTGAATCGATCGGACTCAACGTCAGAAAGTATAAGCTTATGGCGTTTGTCATGAGTGCTGCCCTTGCCGGAATGGCAGGATGCATGTTCGGACAGAATTACAGCACCATGGCGCCGGCAAAATTTAACGTTAACACCTCGGTGCTCATTCTGGTATTTGTCGTCCTCGGAGGCATCGGCAATATCTGGGGCGGGATGATTGCGGCAGCCTTGCTGACGGTGCTTCCCGAAGCGCTCAGACAGTTTGCTGATTACAGAATGCTTACCTATGCGATCGTGCTGATCGTCGTTATGATCTGCACATACAACCCGGCGATCAAAGCCAGGATCTCAGGCATCGTGAAGAAACTCAAACCAAAGAAAAAGAAACACGGAAAAGATAAGACCGGAAAGGAGGCAGCGTAAATGTCTGACAAGAAAAACTACGTTGAGACCACCGATACCGGTCACGGTTATGAGAACAGACAGGAGATCTACTATGATGACAATGTCGGCGGCAGAGCTGTCTTTGTTGATGCCAAAGAGCATCAGCAGGATGCTGTCACTGAAGCGTTTCTCCAGGAAAGAGATAAGGAACGATCTCCGATCCTCGAGGTAAAGGGACTGGGTATCGATTTCGGCGGACTGACTGCTGTTGACGATTTCAGCATCGCGATCGGCCGCAGGGAGATCGCCGGACTGATCGGACCGAACGGTGCAGGCAAGACCACGATCTTCAACATGCTCACCAAAGTGTATGAACCGACCAGAGGAGAGATCATCTTCAACGGCAAGAGCACAAAGGGCATGAATACGGTTGATATCAACAAGGCCGGAATGGCACGTACGTTCCAGAATATCCGCCTTTTCGATAAGCTGACCGTTGAGGAGAACATCAAGGTCGCGCTGCATCATACGACAGATTACAACATGATCGACGGAATGCTGCATACGCCGAAGTATCGCAGGGAAGAGGAACGCATCCATGAGGAAGCGATGAAGTACCTCAAGATCTTCGGTATGACAAAGAGAGCCAATTATAAGGCAGGATCACTGCCTTACGGCGCACAGAGAAGGCTCGAGATTATGAGAGCGCTGGCTACCAAGCCGAGACTGCTTCTGCTTGATGAACCTGCAGCCGGCATGAACCCGTCTGAGACCGCTGATCTGATGAATACGATCAGGGATATCAGAGACAAGTTTGAGATCGCGATCCTGCTGATCGAGCATGATATGAGTCTTGTCATGGGTGTCTGCGAGGGAATCGCAGTGCTCAACTACGGAAAAACGATCGCGAAAGGTTCGCCGGCTGAGATCCAGAGCAATCCCAAGGTCATCGAGGCTTATCTCGGCAAGAGCCGGGGCAAGATGGAAGAGGAAGAGGCAGAAGAAGCCAAGGATATCGAGGCGGCTTACAAAATCGGAACCGTCACATCCAAAGTCGCGCCGAAACCGGATGAAGGAAAAGACAGAAAGGAGGAGAAGTAATGGGTTCTGTACTTACCGTAAAGAATATCAATGTTTACTACGGTGCGATCCATGCCATTAAGGGCATCTCCTTCGATGTCAACAAGGGAGAGATCGTGACTCTGATCGGTGCAAACGGCGCCGGTAAGTCGACGACTCTTCACACGATCTCCGGACTGCTGAGAAGCAAGACCGGGGACATAGAGTTCCTGGGCAGCTCAATTGCAAGAACACCTGCACATAAGATCGTCTCGCTGGGCATTTCACATGTTCCCGAAGGCAGACGGATCTTTCAGGGACTGACCGTGGAAGACAATCTTCAGATGGGAGCATTTGTGACGAAGCCTGACAGGATCGCCCGAAACCTTGAGTATGTTTATGAACAGTTTCCGAGACTTAAGGAGAGAGCAAAACAGGTGGCAGGCACATTGTCCGGCGGCGAGCAGCAGATGCTGGCAATGGGAAGAGGCCTGATGTCTGATCCGAGGCTGCTGATGCTTGATGAGCCGTCAATGGGACTGGCTCCGATCCTCGTCGATCAGATCTTTGAGATCATTCACAATCTCCACAAAGCCGGAACAACAATCCTTCTCGTAGAGCAGAACGCGCAGATGGCGCTTTCGATCGCTGACCGCGCTTATGTTCTTGAGACCGGCAAGATCGCGCTCGAAGGATCTGCCGAAGAACTGATGGGGAATGAACAGGTCCAAAAGGCTTATCTCGGAGAGTAAAGATCAAAACTCCGGTCACAACGGAGATTTTACAGCCGCCTGACGATGTCAGGCGGTTGCTTTTTATGCGGCAGAAGTGTTTTTCCTGAACAGATTCAGATGTTGATTGCAATCAGACACAGTGATATACTAACTCTGTATAAATTCGTTTGAAATGCAGGAGAATACTATGAAAGAAATTCTATATGAAAGCACACGCGGCGGAGCCAGAAATGTAACGGCTTCTCAGGCGATTCTGCAGGGTCTTGCACCTGACGGAGGATTGTTTGTTCCGATGACGATGCCTCACCTCGATGACGGATTTTTCGCTCAGATGAGCGGCAAGCCGTATCAGGAGATTGCATTCGCAGTCTCAAGGCTGTTTCTGAGCGATTACAGCGATGAAGAACTGTGGGACTGCGTCAACAATGCGTATGACAGTAAATTTGATACAGAGGAGATCGTTCCGGTCGCGAAGGTCGGAGAGAAGACTTATTTTCTGGAGCTGTTCCATGGCGCCACGATCGCGTTCAAGGATATGGCACTGTCCATCCTGCCGCATTTTCTGACGCGGGCGGCCCGCAAGAACAATGTCAATGAAGATGTTGTGATCCTGACAGCCACTTCAGGCGACACAGGAAAAGCAGCAATGGCCGGATTCGCCGATGTCCCGGGGACAAGGATCATCGTGTTTTATCCGAAAGGCGGAGTCAGTATTGTTCAGGAGCGTCAGATGATCACACAGACCGGTGACAATACGGCAGTTGTGGCGATCCACGGCAATTTCGATAACGCACAGACCGGTGTCAAGAAAATGTTTGAAGACCGGGCTCTGAAAGACAGACTCAAAGCGTCAGGTTTTGTTTTCTCATCGGCAAATTCGATCAACGTCGGACGACTTGTACCTCAGGTCGCTTACTACGTATATGGTTACTCAAAGCTTGTCGCTGACGGTGTCATCAAGAACGGCGATCCGATCGATATCGTTGTCCCGACAGGAAATTTCGGCAATATTCTGGCCGCTCATTATGCGAAACTGATCGGAACACCGGTTGACAAGCTTGTCTGCGCGTCCAATAAGAATAAAGTATTATATGACTTTTTCAATACCGGTGTTTACGATAAAAACCGTGAATTCTATCTGACAAGTTCGCCGTCGATGGATATTCTGATCTCCAGCAACCTTGAAAGGCTGATCTTTGAGGTCGCCGACCGTGACGCGGCAAAAACTGCCGAGCTGATGAAGCAGCTTGTGACCGGCGGACAGTATGAGATCACCGATAAGATGAGAGAGAATCTGAGCGATTTCGAAACGGGATTTGCGACGGAAGAGCAGATGAGTTCCGTGATCGCGCAGACTTTTAACGATGAGCATTATCTGATGGATACGCATACCGGCGTCGCTGCTTATGTCAGCCGTGAGTACGAGAAGAGACAGGATCCCGTAAAACCGATCCTTCTGGCATCGACTGCTTCACCGTTCAAATTTGCCAAGAGCGTGATGGGTGCGATCGATCCGGTCTACCGGGAAGTTGATGACTTTGAGCTGCTCGACCGGATGGTCGCGCTCACGGGACATCCGCGCCCCGCAGCAATGAAGGATATCGAAAATGCTCCGATCCTTCATGACCGCGAATGCAATGTTGAAGAAATGGAAGCAACTGTCTGCTCAATACTGGGACTTAAATAAGAAGGGGGTCATCAATGAGATTCAGCGCATGGATTTTTCTGGATGTTGTCATTCTGATCTTTGGTATTTACCAGATCATTATCTGCAGCCAGATGAGAAAGAGCGGTAAGATCAATAGATCGATCCGCAACCGCAGCAATACTCTTGGGAGACCGTGCCGCGACGAGAAGGGCTATATAGAGGCCATCACAAAGTCCGGTATGATCCTCGGTGTTTCCGCGGTCGTCACGGGGGTTTATGATTTTATCAGTGATCTGACAGGGTTTCTTCCAATCATAAAACTTCTGATGACAGTCGCATTTCTGTTGATTGCATACTGGTATTTCAGATCAGTCAATACGGCTACGAAGAAGTATTTTTAATATCAATTGCCTGGGGTGTTCGACGATCCTGCAATTTGAACCTACAAAACTTTAAAAGGGAGCCTTATATCTCCGGCCGGCTGTCAGGCCTCATCGCTATCAGTGGAAGGCAAAAAGCCGGATGCGGGCACCCACCTGGCATGAGGCTAGGAGTCAACAAGCGGGAAACGGCATCTCCGGGCATTTTTGGAGGAATCGATGAATATCATCATCATCGGAGCAGGTAAAGTCGGAAGGGCTTTGACTGCTCAGCTTTCGGAAGAGAATCACAATGTAACAGTTGTCGACACGAATCCTCAGATCGTTCAGAGCACATCAACAGCTTACGATGTGATGGGGATCGTCGGTAACGGAGCCAGCTTTGAAGTGCTGCAACAAGCCGGGATCATGGATGCAGAGATGCTGATCGCGGTGACGGTCAGCGATGAGGTCAATCTGCTTTGCTGCGTCATGGCGCGCAGAGCGGCCCGCTGCCTGACGGTCGCGCGTGTCTCAAATCCGGTCTATTCGAGAGAGAACACGTATCTTCAAAAAGAACTGGGGATCTCAATGATCGTCAATCCGGCGTTCGGCGCAGCGCGGGAAGTCTCGCGTCTGTTCAGATTCCCGTCGGCACTCGATATCTTTGCGTTCGCAAAAAACAAAGCCGACATGGTACGCTTCAGAGTCCCCGGCAATTCACCGTTGAGGGGCACCGCCCTGAAGAACATCCCGTCGCATATCGTCGACAAATTCCTGATCTGCATTGTTGAGCGCGACAATGAAATCGTGATCCCGGACGGCAATTATGTGCTGTCGGCCGGTGATATCATTACGGTCGTTACGCGCCCCGATCAGATGGATGACTTCTTTAAGAGACTTGGCCTGAAGACTGACCATATCAAAAACGCATTGATCGTCGGCGGCGCCAAGCTCGCATATTATCTGGTCGGCATGCTGACAAGACAGAACATCAAAGTCACTCTGGTCGAGAAAAATCCAAAGAAAGCCGAGGAACTGGCTGAGCAGCTTCCGGACGCAACAGTGCTGTGTGGAGACGGCTGTGATGTTCGTTTTTTGAAAGAAGAGCATCTTGACCGCATGGATTCAATGCTGGCATCGACCAGTATCGACGAAGAG
>CACYEU010000170.1 GCA_902773445.1 uncultured Lachnospiraceae bacterium
GCTGTCACGGCCTCTTTGGCCTCTTTGCCGTTCGCCTTGATAAAAGCAGCTGCGGCTTTTTTGATCTTGCTCTTCTCGTCATCAGTCAGCTTGACCTTATAGTCGCCCATATGCTGTCTCTCGAGGACCATCTTCTTAAGGCTGTTCATGACTTCCTTCTTGACATACTCTTCATAGGTCTGGTCATCGACAGCGTTCTGTCCCCAGGCTGTATCCGAGATCCCGTAGTATGTCTCGTATGTCGACTGATTGTAACGCGCTGCGAAATTCGCAAGACCGAGTGATACTTTCTCGCTTCCGACCTTTAAAACAGTCGCGTTCGGATTCATGCCGCATCCACTGAGCGGAAGCACAGTCAACGCCGCGATCACAAGACAAATGACAAGTCGTTTTGTAAAGTGTTTCATCGTTTTTATCTCCTTAACCCTATAACCGTTTAATTATATCTTTTTTTGACCTGTTAATCAAGTTTCATTCCTGTAAATCCACGGTTTCTTCGGGGATCGCTTCCCGTATTCTCCCGGCGATCTCACGCGCCAGTTCAAGCACGGTCTGATCGCAGTCGGTCAAAGACCTGTTTTTGCGGAAATAAAGGAAGAACGGCGGGTTCTCTGTCTTAAATGTCAAATTGCCTCTGTATGGTTTCAGCAAGGCTGGTATCTGCCGCGGATCGGTGCGCGCATGCTCGTGCATCACAAAACGCAGCTCATACTGCTTCTGCTCGATCAGGGTGATATCCGCTTCATGCGCGAGGATCTTCAGAGACGCCACTTCAAACAGCGGTTCGGCGCTCTTCGGCAGTTCGCCGTACCGGTCGATCAGCTCATCGATCAGATCCTCTTTCTCCTCCTCGGAGCTGAGCGCGGCAATTCTCCGGTAAATGTCCAGACGCTGGCTTTCGTCGGGGATATACGAAGGCGGAATATGCGCGTCGACATCGAGATCGACCGTTGTCGTAAATGTCTCGTGAGGCCGGTCTCCGTCTTTCAGACTGTGGACAGCTTCGCTGAGCATCCGGCAGTACAGATCATATCCGATCGCCGCCATATGGCCGCTCTGCGCCTCTCCGAGCATATTGCCGGCTCCTCTGATCTGCAGATCGCGCATCGCGATATGGATCCCGCTGCCCAATTCCGTGAACTGACGGATCGCCGAAAGCCTCTTGGATGCCTCCGTACTCAGCTCTTTATCTTTCCGGTACGTCAGGAACGCGTAGGCGCTTCTGCCTGACCGTCCAACGCGTCCGCGAAGCTGATAGAGCTGTGAGAGGCCGAACCGGTCGGCATCGCGCACGATCAGTGTGTTGACATTCGGGATATCCAGTCCTGTCTCTATGATCGTCGTCGTCACAAGGATGTCGATCCTCCCGTCGACAAAATCGACCATGATCTGCTCGAGCCGGTTCTCCGGCATTTTTCCGTGCGCATAGGCAATTTCGGCATCAGGCAGAGCAACCTTCAGCATCGCGGCAATGTCTGCCAGGTCACGCGCTCGGTTGTGAACATAATAGACCTGGCCTCCGCGCGCCAGTTCCCGCCTGATCGCCTCTTTGATCAGCGCCGGGTCATATTCCATGACATATGTCTGCACGGGCATCCGGTCAGCCGGAGGCTCTTCGAGGACCGACATGTCCCTGATACCGATCAGCGACATATGGAGTGTGCGCGGAATCGGCGTCGCGGTCATTGTGATCACGTCGACATGCATTTTCCATTTTTTGATCTTCTCTTTTGCCTGGACGCCAAAACGCTGCTCCTCATCGACTACAAGCAGTCCGAGATCTTTGAATTCGATATCCTTGCTGAGCAGCCGGTGTGTGCCGATCACGATATCGACCTGTCCTGCAGCGACCTGACCGATGATCTTTTTCTGCTCGGCAGGTGTCGTAAAGCGCGACAGCAAAGCGATCCTCACCGGAAAATGCGAAAACCTCTGACAGAACGTATTATAGTGCTGTTGGGCGAGAACGGTCGTAGGGACCAGAACCGCAACCTGTTTCGAATCCTGAACCGCTTTGAATGCCGCGCGAAGCGCGACCTCTGTCTTGCCGTACCCGACATCGCCGCATATCAGCCGGTCCATGATACTTGTGCTCTCCATGTCTTTTTTGACATCGCTGATCGCGTTCAGCTGATCCTCTGTCTCCTCATACGGGAAGAAATCTTCGAACTCCCGCTGCCACGGAGAATCCGCCGAAAACGGGAATCCGGTCAGGTGACTGCGCTCGGCATAGAGTTTCACAAGATCTTCCGCGACCAGTTCGATCGCTTTTCTGACGCGGCTTTTCGTCGTCGTCCACTCATTTGACCCGAGTTTGTTCAGACGCGGCCGTTTGCCCTCTCCGCCGCTGTATTTCTGGATCAGATCAAGGTTTCCGGCCGGCACATACAGACTTGCCTTGTCGGCATAGGAGATCTTGACATAGTCCTTGACGACCCCGTCAGCTTCGATTTTTTCAATTCCCCTGTAAATGCCGAGCCCGTGATTCTCGTGGATCACATAATCCCCACTGGTCAGCTCGCTGAAATCGAGAGCTTTGCCTTTTCGTGCACGCCTGCGCTTTTTTTCACTTCTGCCGAAGATATCGCTCTCGGCGATCAGATGCCATCCGAATTCAGGATAAGCATAGCCGTTCTCAACAAATCCGGTCGTGACAAAGATCTCGCCCGGCCTGACCGTGCGCGTCCTGTCATCGTCAAAATATGCCTGCAGATCATAATCGCGCAGATCTGCCGCAATTCTTCTGGCACGGGTCGCAGATGGTGAGAGAAGCACGGTCCTTCCGCCGTCCCGTTTAATGCGTCTCAAATCACGCACAAGCATTTCGAACGATTTGTTGTAGCCGGAAATGATTCTCGATTCGATCGAATAGGAAGCCGCTGTCTTCAGTTCTTTGACGGATGCGCCTGCCAGCGTAAAAAATGCCGCTGAAGGATACGACAGAATTGTATTTGCGACCTGATCCGGAGTATACAGATCCGGAGCCTGTGCCCCGCTCTCTCCGTAATCATCAGACTGCTTATAAGCTTCGATCTCTTCAACGACACGTCCGGCTTCTTCAAACAATCCTGACGGCTCATTGAGGATCACGATGTCCTCCGAAGGGTCAAACCAGTCCAGAAGCGATCCGGAACCGTCAGGTTCCGAAACTTCCAGAGGTTCGATCGTCAGAATATCAGGACTTCCGCCTGATCTCTGTGACTGCGGATCGAACCAGCGGATCGTATCGATCTGATCGCCCCACCATTCAAGGCGGCACGGCTCTTCACTTCTCAGCGGCCAGATATCGACGATACCGCCGCGTGCGGCGTATTCACCGCGGGTTTCGACAAGCGGCACTCTCGTATAGCCTGCAGCGGCGGCCTTCCTGATCAGAGATCTCGGGCTGATCTCCTGACCGGCTCTGATCTGTGACCGGTATCCCCTGACACGGTCTTTGGACGCGACAGTTCCCAGCAGCGCATTCATCGTTGTCAGAACATAGAGAGGCTTTTCACCGTTCTGTTCATCGAATGCAAGCGCAGCCAGCGTTTCGGCGCGGCGGCGGCTGATGTGATCCGAGCGGGCGTCTGCCTTATAAAACAGATAGTCAGGCGCCGGAAAACACAACGCTTTTCCGTCTGCCGCCTCGATCTCCCGGCGCATCGCATCGGCGTCCTCGTCGTTAGAAACGACGATGACAACCGTTCTCTTGTCATCGCCGAGAGCCATGGCCAAATGTGTCTTCTGAGAGCGCACACATCCGGTGATCCGGACAGTTCCTCCGTCCGGTTTCATATTCAGTTTGACTTCATCAAAGCCCGGCCATTCTAAGATCGGACTTAAGATCGTCTGTTTCTGTCTCATTTTTTCTTGTTGTAGCGGTTCATTGCCTCCTGCAGATCGCCGTCGATCAGAAGAGGGATGACATCTGCTGCCTGATCATAGACCCGGCTGATCTCCGGTTTGTCTTCTTCCGGTACTTTTCCGAGCACCCAGTCGATCAGATCCATCTGAGCCGGCGGATTGCCGATGCCGATCCTGATCCGCGCAAAAGCGTTGGTTTTCAGGTTGGCGACCACGCTTTTCATCCCGTTGTGACTACCCGGACTGCCTTTTGCGCGCACACGCATCATCCCGGGCTCAAGATCGATATCATCGTAGATCACAGCGATGTCTTTAGCAGGGTCAAGCTTATAAAAGTTCACGAACTTTCTGATGCACTCTCCGCTGTTGTTCATGAATGTCAGCGGTTTGACCAGCAGTGTCTTCCGACCGCCGATCTCTCCTTTTCCGACCATTCCGTTGAACTTCTTCGAATTGAACGTGATACCGTATTTGTCCGCTATCCTGTCAACCGCGTTCCATCCGATATTGTGCCTGCTCCTGGCATACTTAGTCCCGGGATTGCCGAGTCCGAAAATGATATAGACAGGCTGTTTAGATTTTCCAGTTCTTCGCCAAAACACTCATCTGCTCCGTAAATTTCTTAAGATCGGCATTATCAAGGCCTTCATTCTCGGCCACAACATTTTCAAGCCGTCTGAGCTCAGCCAGCAGCGCGTCATATTCCGGACGATGCTTACGAGGCTGTCCGCTCTGATCGCGGCGCTTCTTCGGTTTCTCATATTTCTTCTCCGGACCGCCTGCCGGCACGTCATCTTTCGGCTGACCCTGAGAAGTCTGTACAGGTTTCTCCTCTTTCACGATCGGAACCGGCTGTGCGTCGACCAGCAGTTCGTCGGCGATCAGATCATACTCCGCGCCCGAATACGGTGCGTAGGCGGAGTAACCGAAGCGTTCATTGATCAATCCGGCAAATATATCGGTCACACTGTCTTCACCGTGTACGACAAACACTTTTTCCGGGGCTTTCTTTAACCCGCCGAGCCAGTCGAGCAGACCGTTTTTATCGGCATGTCCGCTGACACCTTCAAGCGATACGATCTCTGCCTGAACATGGATCTTTTCGCCGAACAGTGTGACTTCAGTCTCGCCTTCGATCAGTTTGCGTCCGAGTGTTCCGACAGCCTGATATCCTACAAAGCAGATCGTTGAATCAGAACGCCAGAGGTTGTGTTTCAGATGATGGCGGATACGTCCCGCGTCACACATGCCTGACGCCGAAAGAATGACCTTCGGTCTCTGATCTTCATTGATCGCTTTTGAATCGTCGCTTGTGATACTCATCTGCAGACCCGGGAACACCAGCGGATTGATCCCCGACTTGACGATCGCCATCGCGTCTTCATCAAAGCAGTCGATCTCATTCTCGGTAAAGATCGATGTTGCTTTGTTCGCGAGCGGACTGTCGACATAGACTTCGAAATCCGGAAATTCAGGCAGCAGATTTCTCACTTTGATCTCACGGATAAAATACAGCAGTTCCTGTGTCCGACCGACTGCGAACGACGGAACGACCACATTTCCTCCCCGGGCAAATGTCCTTCGCATGATCTCGGTGAAATTACCGACATAATCCGGCTTGTGGGCCTCGTGCTCGCGGTCTCCGTAAGTCGACTCGATCAGAACATAATCCGCTTCATCGATTGTCTGCGGATCGCGCAGGATCGGTTGATCGGTATTGCCGACATCGCCTGAGAACAGGATCTTCTTAGTCACATTTCCTTCCGTCGCCCAGACCTCGATACAGGCAGAACCGAGCAAGTGACCGACATCGGTGAACCGCGCCTGAATGCCCTCACATATATCGATCTTCGCTCCGTACGGACAAGGCTCAAACAGGTGAGCTGCCGCGATCGCGTCCTGTACCGTATACATCGGTTCCACCGGGGCGGCTCCCGAACGCTTGGCCTTGCGGTTCTTCCATTCTGCTTCAAATTCCTGAATGTGCGCTGAATCCTGCAGCATGATATCGCAGAGCTGCGCCGTTGCGCTAGTGGAAAAGATCTTGCCCTTAAAACCGTTTTTGACAAGCAGCGGGATCAGGCCCGTGTGATCGATATGCGCGTGAGTCACCAGAATCGCGTCTAGATCAGACGGTTTGACAGGAATCTCCTGATTCTCGTAATAGTCAGGACCCTGTTCCATTCCGCAGTCAACGATCACATTCTTGTCTCCAACTGTCAGCATATGACAGCTTCCGGTCACTTCATGATCTGCTCCGATAAATGTCAGTTTCATGGTCAATACTCCTTGTGAAAACGAACTCAACCCGCTATTTCTATTTTACGATACCGAAGACAGGTTCGCAACTGTGAACCTGTCTCCTGCTTCTGATATGCTTACCTGCCTTTGTTCTCCGAAGCAAGATAATCTGTGATCTGTCTGACTGTCGTTTCATTGTAATGCAGTCCGTCAGCTGCAAATGAGACACTGCCTTTGCAAATGGTCGGAACCGTCGTGAATCTGTCCGCGTTTTTGCTGAGCAACGGATCAGCAGCGGCTGCTCCCAAAAGCATGTCATTGAACGTATCGCATCTGCGGTTGAACTCAGATGACGATTCATCATCCGGATCTTCATTCTCCACTCCTGCAAATCCGATCACAACGATTTCAGGCTGACAGATCCCGTTATCTTTTTGATACGTCAGTCCCGCAAGTCTTTCGGCTGCTTTCACAGCACTTTGTATCTGGTTCTCCGAGTCGGACGGACCGCAGTCATTGACCGTTGCGAAGAAATAGATCGTCGATGAGCCTGTTGATTCGATCTGACGTTCGAAACATGCTTTGATCTGCTCAAATGAATCATCAGTGATGATCTGAGGCTCAGCGGCATTCATATAGTGTCCGCCCCAGACACCGAATACGGCGAAATCATGACGGTCATGCTTTTGTTGATAAAATCCGAGCTGACAGCATCGGCTGTCTCCGATCACGATCCGGCCGGAGGCATCGGCTTCCGTATCATCAGCTGGTGTCATATAGTCACCGCTTTCAGCAGTCTCGCCCTGTTCTCTGTCCTCTTGAGCAGCTTCGTCATTATGTGACTTCTTATGATGATCGGCCGTATCGCAGCCATATACTGATAAGGTGACCGCCAGGACAACCAGAACTGCTGCAATCTTTTTAATTTGTTTCAAAGATAACAAATTTGTTTCTCCATCTCGTACTTTGCCGGAATGAGCACCGCATTCTTACAAAATGATTATACTGAAGTCTCTGCAGAGATGACAAGCCCCGGTCATTGCTTGCACCCCTCCTGAACAGGCCCTATAATGTGATTAAAAGGAGGTTACGATAATGGCAGAAACATTATATACATTGAAAAACCGTCGAAGCTGCAGAGCTTACAAGCCCGAACTGATCGAGGAGGATCAGCTTCAGGCGATCATCGAAGCCGGACTCTACGCGGCTTCGGGCATGAACAGACAACCATGGATCATCATCGCGGTAACCGACAGAGCGATGCGTGACAAGATTTCTAAAATGAACGCCGCGGTCTGGGGAAAAGACACTGATCCTTTCTACGGGGCTCCTGAGATACTGATCGTCCTCGCCGATAAATCGGCACCGACCTATCTCTATGACGGAAGTCTTGTGATCGGGAACATGATGAACGCAGCCGCCGATCTCGGAGTCGCCAGCTGCTGGATCCACCGTGCCAAGGAAGAGTTTGAGAGTGAAGAAGGCAAGGAGATTCTGAAAGAGCTCGGAATTGAAGGAGACTATGAGGGAATCGGCCACGTGGCGATCGGTTATCCCGCTGCACCAATGAAAGAAGCCTCTCCCCGCAAGGAAGGCTGCGTCTTCAGGATCTGATACGCATTGTCTGTATCAACATTAAACTAAAAAGGACTGCCGCATTCATACGGCAGTCCTTTTGTTCATTTTCTTAATCTTCCGGTTCACTAACTATTTAACACGCGTCGCTTTAAGAGCCGTTCCCTCCTGTTTCCAGCCGTATTGCGGCAGCACACTGTATTCCTTAGCGCTCGTAGTAAAATGATGAGAACCGCGCATCAGTTTTTTATTGTACAGGCGGTACACATCAACTGATCCGCCTGTATTGAACAGAGCCTTGCCGTTATTGTCGTAAGCCCATCCGAATTTTGTCGTCAGGACCTTTGCTTCATTGCTGTCAGCTGTGTAATGATGATCACCGGTTTTTGTATTGTAGAGCCGGTAGACCCCTTTACCATTCACCGGAGCGTACCAGCCGATCCCCTCCTGCTTCCATCCGTATTGCGGAAGCACATTGTACTCTTTTCTGGCCGGTGTGTATAAATGTTCCTTCGTCTTCGGATTATAGAGACGGTAGATCGGACTGTCAGCCGGTTTCTGTTCTTTCTGATACTCGATGACGACCGGATCGATCGACAGACTGTCCATCACAAATGTCACACTGCCTTTATCTTGTTTTACAATGTTCAGCGGAACAAGCTGTCCGTCGGAAAGCTGATAGACGTTTTTGACGGTTTTGTCCTCCGGGACCTTCTGACTGATCGTAAAATCCGTTCCGACCAGCTTGGAGATCTCCCAGCGGTGAGGGTTGACTGCCGTGATGCCGATCACATCATATGTGCCGTCCGGCAGGCCGTTGACAAGATCCGCGTCCAGACTTCGGTCAAGGATCAGCAGATGCCGGAAATTCATACCGCTTACGCGGGTATTTCCTTTGAGGCTCGTAACTGTCGTATCATTCTTATGGGCATCCGCCTTGTCGATCAGATCGATCTTTTCGACCCGGAAACAATCCGTGTGGTCATAGAGATATCGGCCTTCGCCGTACTCAGACTTATCCTTCGCGACGAGCGGGAACGGATCAACCGTATAGGTGTCGTCGTCAAGATAGACCATGTAGGTAATGTCTTCGATCAGACGCGCGTTCAGATAGCCGTTGGGGCTTGTCGCTGTGATCGTCTCGAGTTCACTGACCAGTCTGAACGTCTTCCCTTTGATGAGTTCTCCCTTATAGAGAATCGGCACTTGGATTGCATTTCTGTCCGACTGAGTAAACCGGTTGTCATCAAACGGGTCTTCTTCGATCTGATCGCGCTTGTAGACATTAAACTGAGTCAGCCTGTTATAAACAAGACTTTGATCATCAGTTTTATAATCATAAGCTCCGTCTCCGTCGGAAGCAGCCGGTGCATCACCCTTGAGAATCTGAATATAGCGTTTTGTTCCGAGCATATACCGGGGATCCTCGACAAACAAGATGTAGTTGTGATTCTTTTTCAGCTCCAGTTCGGGAAGATATCCCTCCCAATCAGTCTGAACGATCGCCTCGGTCTCCTGTGTCGTACTGTTAAAGATCCTGATCGTTACCTGGTCTTCATTTAAATAGGAGACGCCGTCCTTCCGGGCTCTCAGATCATTGATCTTAAGTGTCTCTGTCTCAAAGACATCCTTGAACTGCATGGCAGGTATGCTGTTGTAAATCGGGGGCTCATAGCCTTCCGGAATACCGTTATCGGCCGCATACGCACTGGCGGACCATGCCGCCAGAACCGCGGTCAGTGCGATCAGCACTGCCGCAAGTTTTTGCAGATGGTCCGCCATTGATTTTTTGTGACTGTCTGTCGTCATCATTTGATCTTAGTTCCGTAGAATGCGACGCCCTCCTGCTTCCAGCCATACTGCGGGAGTTTATTGTACTCGTTCTTGCTGGCTGTGAAATGGTGGGATCCGACTTTCAGGCTCTTGTTGTACAGACGGTAGATCGGCTGCTTGCCGCCTGAATAGAACAGCGGTTTGCCGTTGTTGTCATAGGTCCATCCGTACTTCTTGTTCAGCGTCGTCGCCTCATTCTTGCTGGCCGTAAAGTGGTGATCTTTTGTCTTCGGATTGTACAGACGATAGACACCGGTACCTGTCTTCGGAGCATACCAGCCGATACCCTCCTGCTTCCAGCCATACTGCGGGAGTTTATTGTACTCATTCTTGCTGGCTGTATACAGATGCTCTTTGGTCTTTGAATTGTAGAGTCTGTAGATCGGCGTATCTTCTGTCTCGATCTTCGGAATCGTCTCGACCTTTGTTGCTCCGCATTTCGTACAGGTATAAGTCTTCTCACCTTCTTCTGTCGTTGTGGCTTCCTTGGTGATGACGCCTTCATCCCATTCATGCCCTGTCGCAGGAATGACCAGATCGTCTTCTGTGATCTCCTGTGTCATCGCCTCGTCGCTGAAGAGCTTGCCGCAGACCAAGCACTTGTAGTGCTCAGCTGTTCCGTCTTCTTCGCAGGTGGCGTCTGTTCCGTCTACATGTTCGCTGTCAGGTGACACATCAAACACGATATCATTTTTCGCTGATGCAGGAGTCGCATTGATCGCCGGTTCCTCGCCCTTGACATGAGCGGTCACCGTGTGTTCTTTGTTCTCAAAGACGGCTCTGCCGACCTGCAGTGTGGCTCTCGGCAGTGTCACTTCATGGATCTGGTTTGTCGTGTTCATGAACGCCTGGTTCTGGATCGTCAGTCTGACGTCTGTCTCATCCGGGA
>CACYEU010000171.1 GCA_902773445.1 uncultured Lachnospiraceae bacterium
GAAGTCGGAGAGCGCGTGCGTGATTGTTTATGCACTTTGTACGGCAATCCGTCATCACTGCACGCGAAGGGGCTGGAAGCAGAGCACATCGTTCGTGACGCGAGGCGTGCAGTCGCTTCAGTGCTGAAGGTTCCGGAGGAAACCATCATTTTCACATCCGGAGGGACTGAGAGTGACAACCTCGCAATTCTGGGAGCGGCCAGAGCCAAGAGGCGAGTCGGCAGACATCTGGTCACCTCTATGCTCGAACATCCGGCTGTTCTTGAGCCGTTCAGGATCCTGTCGGAGGAAGGTTTTGAAGTCACTTATGTCAAGCCGGATGCATACGGAATCCTTGACCCAGAAGAAGTTGCCGCAGCTGTCCGGGATGACACGATCCTTGTGTCAGTTATGGCTGTCAACAATGAGATCGGATCAGTCGAACCGGTTGAGCGGATCGCGAAGACCGTAAAGGCAAAGAATCAGAATACACTGATCCACTGCGATGCGGTTCAGGGGTTTTGCAAGATCGATCTGTTTCCGAAGAGAGCCGGCATCGATCTTATGTCTGTCAGTTCGCATAAGATCCACGGGCCAAAGGGAGTCGGCGCTCTCTATATTGCCGACCCTCATATGATCCGTCCGATTCTGTTTGGCGGAGGGCAGCAAAAAGATATGCGCCCGGGAACGGAGAACGTTCCCGGAATCGCCGGATTCGGCCTTGCCGTACAGATCGAGGAGGAGCGCAGAAACAGCGCAGAAAAGATGATGCGCCGCCTGAAAAAGATGCTTGCGCAGGGGATCCTCGAAATCGGTAATACGCATCTTCATGGGATCCGGGAAACAGACGGGATTCAGGATGCGGATGTCTATGCCGAAAACGGGAGCAGCCATATCGTCAGCGCGGCATTCAGAGGCGTGTCGGCTGAAGTTCTGCTTCATGCGCTGGAGGATAAAGGGATCTGTGTTTCGTCAGGTTCCGCCTGTTCGTCCAATCATCCCAAAACCAGTAACGTGCTCAATGCAATCGGAGCGTGCCGGGATGATCTGACATCAACGATCCGGTTCAGTTTCTCCTGCGAGACGACTGAACAGGAAATTATCACAACAGTGGAGGCGCTGAAAGAACTGGTCCCGATACTGCGAAGATTTGTGAGGAGATAGAGAATGAGAGCATCACATTTTTTGATTAAATACGGCGAGATCGCCGTCAAGGGGAAAAACCGCAATGTCTTTGAGGACGCACTGCGCAAACAGATGCGGATCGCTCTGTCGCGTGTCGACGGAACATTTAACATTGAAAAGAGAAGCGGAAGATTCTTCATCCACTGTGAAGATGATTTTGATTATGACGGAGCCCTTGCGGCACTGCAGAAAGTGTTCGGGATCGTCGGGATCTGTCCCGTCTATGTCTTCGAAGACGAGGGGGTCGACACTCTGAAGAAAGACGTTTGTTCGTTCTGGCGTGAAGTCTATGGTGACAAAGAGATGACATTTAAAGTCAAAGCGCGCCGCAGCAATAAAAAGTATCCTCTCGACTCCATGCAGATCAACATGCTTCTCGGAGAAGTACTGTTGGATGAATTTGACTCAATTAAAGTTGACGTCCACCATCCGCAGGCAACCGTCTATGTTGAAGTAAGGGAGAAAATCTATATTTACTCGACGATCATTCCCGGGGCCGGCGGCATGCCTGTCGGAACAGCAGGAAAAGCGATGCTGCTTTTGTCGGGAGGAATCGATTCGCCTGTTGCCGGTGTCAGGATCGCCAAGAGAGGAGCGAATCTCGAGGCAGTGTATTTTCACGCTCCGCCGTACACAAGTGAACGCGCCAAGGAGAAAGTCATTGACCTTGCGCGCATCATGTCGGAATATGCGGGGGAATTCAAGCTTCATGTCGTCAATTTCACTGAGATCCAGCTGGCGATCTATGAGAAATGTCCGCACGATGAACTGACGATCATTATGCGCCGTTATATGATGCGGATCGCTGAGATGTTTGCACTCGAATCCGGCTGTCTCGGCCTGGTGACCGGCGAGAGCATCGGACAGGTCGCAAGTCAGACCATGCAGAGTCTGCGTGCGACAAATGATGTCTGCACGCTGCCGGTATACCGTCCCCTGATCGGGTTTGATAAGCAGGAAATTATCGACGAAGCAGAAAGAATCGGCACATTTGAGACATCGATCCTCCCCTATGAGGATTGCTGCACGATTTTTGTCGCCAAACATCCTGCGACAAAACCTGAAGTAGACGCGATCAGAAAGTCAGAGACCGCGCTGGGTGAAGAGATTGATCAGATGGTCAAAAGTGCTGTTGCGTCAGCAGAAACGATCAGAATCAGACCAGGAATGGCGTAAGCTGTTCTTTGAGTTCGTCGATGCCGTCAGCAGCATGAATGCTGAGAGCGACCGGCTCAGACAAATCCAGGCTCAGAATCCCCATGATCGATTTTGCGTCGACGACATAGCGCCCCGAAGAAAGATCGAAATCGTACGGGTAACCGGAAACGATATTGACAAACGCCTTGATCTTATCAATCGAGTCCAGAGATAACTTTAATGTTGTCAAAACATCACCGCCTTTCAGTTGCTTACATATTAATTTTAGAACCGGCAATGTGAATTGTCAATTGTAAACGTATCATCAAAAACATGAAATATACAGCTGCGATACAAAATCTGGGATGCAAAGTCAACGCCTATGAAAGCGAGTCGGTCGAAGTCATGCTCAAAGAGGCAGGATTTACGATCGTACCGTTTTCCGAAAAAGCGGATGTCTATGTCGTCAACACCTGTACAGTGACAAATATTGCCGACCAGAAGTCAAGGCAGATGCTGCACCGCGCAAAGAAGAACAATCCTGACGCGCTGGTCGTTGCAATCGGATGCTATGTACAGACTCACGCCGATTCGCTTTCCGGCGATACAGCTGTCGATCTGATGATCGGAACCGACGGCAAAAGCCGGATCGTTGAATTGATTGCTAAGGCACTGAAGGAAGGCGGAGTCTCTTCCCCAGTTCAGGACTTTGATCGTGCCCTGCAATACGAGATGCTTCCGTTTCCGAAGTCGGAACAGCGCACACGCGCTTTTGTCAAAGTGCAGGACGGCTGCCGTCAGTTTTGCAGCTATTGCGCGATCCCATTGGCGCGCGGGCCGCTCAGAAGTCGTGAGATAAGCGATGTCGTCGATGAAGTCAAACAGCTTACTGACGCAGGGACAAAAGAAATCGTTCTGACAGGGATCCATCTGACATCATACGGTGTCGACCGCGGACACTATGAATTACTCTCATTGATCGACGCTTTGTCCGACAACCCCGATCTCTGGAGAATCAGACTAGGTTCGCTGGAGCCGCGGTTTATGAAAGAAGAGGCTGTCAGAACACTTGCCGCCAATCCTAAAGTCTGCCCTCATTTTCATCTTTCTCTTCAAAGCGGTTCGGACGCGACCCTTAAGAGAATGAACCGCCACTACACAACGGACGAATACAGAGAGTCATGCAGGCGGATCAGAGAGCAGTTTGAGCGTCCGGCATTGACGACAGATGTGATCGTCGGATTTCCGCAGGAGTCAGACGAAGAATTCGCTGAGTCATATGCATTTGTCAGGGAAATCGGATTCTATCGCGTGCATGTGTTCAAATACTCGATGCGTGACGGAACGGCTGCGGCTTCGCTTGACGGACAGATCGACAGCCGGATCAAGGCGGAGAGAAGCCGGGCGATGCTAGAATTGTCGGCCGGATTAAAGGAACAGTTTGAGCGGGATTCGATCGGTCTCACCGAGACTGTTCTGATCGAAGAGAAGACTCAGGACGGGTGGATCGGTCACACGCCGGGATATCTGAAAGCGGCCGTGGCCGGTGAAAACCACAGACCGCAGGAACTGTTTACAGGAACAATCGGAAAAGAATTGCGTATCATTGATTGATATTTTCAGCAAAATCGCTTAGAATATAAACGGATACATAGATTGTAAGGGGAGGTCATTATGACGGATTTAAGCAAGACACAATTTTTCCAGATCGAGCCGACACCGGAACTTTCCGCACAGGAAGTTCTTGAGACAGTCTATGCTTCGCTTGAGGAAAAAGGTTATGATCCCGTTAGTCAGATCGTCGGATACATTATGTCCGGTGACCCTACTTATGTGACCAGCTACAAGAATGCACGCAGCCTGATCATGAAAGTAGAGCGCGACGAGTTGGTCGAAGAGATGTTCAAGACCTATATTGAAACTATGGGATGGTAGATATCACAGAGACGGGTCTTACAAAAAAGCGTATGCGGATCATGGGACTGGACTACGGAGCTAAGACTGTCGGAGTGGCTGTCAGCGATCCGCTTGGGATTTCTGCGTTGCCGCTTGAGACGGTTTTCCGCAGAAAAGAGAACCATTTGCGCAGAACATTCGCACGAATTATCCAATTGATTGATGAATATGATATCGGTACGATCGTTGTCGGGAACCCGTTACATCTCGACGGCGGTATCGGTGAGCGTGCGAAACTGACACAGGAGTTTGCCGACCGGCTTGCTGAGCGGACTCAGATCGAGGTCGTGATGTGGGACGAGAGGCAGAGCACGGCATATGCCGAACGCGAATTAGAGACGCAGCAGGTCCGCGGTCAAGACCGCAAACAGTACGTGGACCAGGTCGCTGCGGCTTTTATTTTGCAAGGGTATATGGATTATATGAAATTTAAAGAGGAAGAACAGAATGACTGAAGAAAAACTAGTATTTACAGATGATGAAGGACAGGAAGAAAGCCTGTATATTCTTGCCAGGACGAAACTCGGCGAGAATGATTATCTGCTTGTCAAGGAATCAGAAGAAGCTGAAGAGGCTTTTATACTGAAACTGACAGAAGAGAACGGCGATGATCTGATTTTTGATGTTGTTGATGACGATGATGAACTTGAAGCATTGGCCGGAATCTTTGAACAGCTCCTTGATGATGAGAGTGAAGGTGAAGCCTGATCATGGCACACAAGAAACTTAAAATCATACCACTCGGCGGACTGGAAACGATCGGGATGAATATTACCGCCTTTGAGTACGGCGACTCGATCGTCGTTGTTGACTGCGGCATTGCGTTTCCGGAAGATGATATGCTCGGGATCGATCTGGTGATCCCCGACGTGACATATCTGAAGGAGAATCTTGACCGTGTCAAAGGCTTTGTTATAACCCACGGACACGAAGATCATATCGGAGCGCTGCCGTTCGTTATCGGAGATGTCAATGTGCCGATCTATACGACGCAGCTGACAATGGGACTGATCGAACATAAATTCGAAGAGCGCGGTCTGCTTGATTCGACGACACGTCATATCGTCAGACACGGACAGACGATCGAACTCGGCGCGTTCAGGATCGAATTCATCAAGACGAATCACAGCATTCAGGATGCTTCGGCGCTTGCGATCTATACACCTGTCGGGACGATCGTACACACCGGCGATTTCAAAGTCGATTACACACCGGTCTACGGTGATTCGATCGACCTGGGACGTTTGGCCGAAATCGGGCGGGAAGGCGTACTGGCTCTGCTTTCTGATTCGACCAATGCCGAGGAAGAAGGCTATACGATGTCTGAGAGGACAGTCGGACAGACGCTCGGCGGTATTTTTTCCGAATGCAGCGATACACGGCTGATCATTGCGACATTTGCTTCGAATGTTGACCGTGTTCAGCAGATCATCAACACAGCGCATCAATTCGGCCGTAGAGTTGTTGTTCAGGGGCGCAGCATGATCAACGTTATCGGAATTGCCTCTGAAATGGGTTATATCAGGATTCCGTATGATACGTTGATCGACATCAGTGAACTTGATGATTACCCGGAGGAGGAGACCGTCATCATTACGACCGGTAGTCAGGGTGAAGCGATGGCCGGTCTGTCGCGGATGGCCGACGGCAAACACAAGTGGATCCATATCAAACCGACTGATACGATCGTGTTTTCCTCAAACCCGATTCCCGGCAATGAAAAAGCAGTGTCCAAGATCATCAATGAGCTGTCTTCGCGCGGCGCAAATATCATCTATCAGGATGTTCATGTCTCAGGACATGCAAGGCGCGAGGAACTGAAACTGATCTATTCGCTGGTCTGTCCGTATTATGCAATTCCTGTTCACGGCGAATACCGGCATCTGAGGGCAAATGCACAGCTGGCTCATCAGCTTGGAATTCCGCGCGACAGGATACTGATCATGCAAACAGGCGATGTTCTTGAGATCGATCGCGATAACGCCGAGGTGACCGGCCAGGTCACTGCCGGTCCGATCTTTGTCGACGGAAGCAGGATCGGCGACATCAGCACCGAAGTAATGCATGACCGCCAGAGACTTGCGGAAGACGGTGTGCTGGTTGCCGTCATTGCACTTGATCATGAGACAAAAGAACTCAGGCGCGAACCTGTGATTCGTTCTAAAGGGTTCGTGTTCATCGATGAAACCGATACACTGATCGATGAAGCAAAAGAGTTCACAAAAGAGAAAGTTGAAGCCAGACTGGCTGAAACCGAATACGATGAAGAATCTCTTAAGAAAATGCTCAGGAAGTCACTGACTGATTTCATGAGAAAGAAGACCGGGCGCAGACCGATGGTCTTCCCTGTAATTGTGGATCTGCCATGACATTCCGGGATCGATTCGAGGCATTCGCATCAGGGTATGATCCTGATCTTCCGGCAGAACTGGAAGATCTGTATAGAGACATCAAAAAGAGTGGTCTTCCGGTCATCAGAAGAGCGCTTTTTCCGCTGATGCGGTTCATCGTCAACACATCAAAACCAAAGAAGATCCTTGAGGTGGGAACCGGTTACGGCTTCTCGTCTCTTTTTATCTGGCATTGCCTTTATGAAAACGGTGTTACGATCGACACGATCGAAGCCAGAAAAGAGAATGCGTTAGAGGCAACCCGTCATTTCAGAGTATTCGGCGCTGACAAAGATATCAATCTGATCGAAGGTGATGCCGGTGAAATCATCGGTAAACTGACTCCCGGTTATGATCTGGTGTTTCTTGACGGACCGAAAGCACAGTACAGCGTCTATTTTCCGGCTATTGCAGATCTGATCAGCGAAAACGGATTACTGATCGCTGACAATATTCTGACGGACGGGGATATTCTTAAAAGCCGGTATGCGCTTGAGAGACGGCAGCGGACGATCCATGCGCGCATGCATGAATTCCTGGATGCCTGTTTCAACGATAAACGGTTTGAGACAGTGATCCTCCCGGTTGCCGACGGTGTCAGCATCAGCTTTAAGACTACAAGTAAAACGGAAAAGGAAGAATCGGATGAAACGACCTGAATTATTGATGCCGGCCTCAAATCTCGAGGTCCTCAAAACAGCAGTACACTACGGCGCAGACGCAGTCTATATCGGCGGTGATGCTTACGGACTGCGCGCAGCCGCGCGCAATTTCAATTCGGACGAAATGCGGGAAGGCATCCGGTTTGCGCACGCGCACCATGTCAAAGTTTATGTGACAGTCAATATCTTTGCCCACAACAAAGATCTCGCAGGCATCGCTGAGTATTTAGAGGAACTGCAGCAGATCGGACCGGACGCTCTGATCATCTCGGATCCCGGCGTATTTGATCTTGCGCGTCAGCATGCCCCCGATCTTGATATTCATATCAGCACCCAGGCCAACAATACGAACAGCGGGACATTCGGTTTCTGGCATCGTCTCGGAGCAAAACGTGTTGTCTGTGCCAGAGAACTTTCGCTGGATGAGATCAGTCAGATCATTTCTGCGATGCCGGAAGGAATGGAGACTGAAGTGTTTATCCACGGAGCGATGTGCATGGCTTATTCGGGCCGATGCCTGATGAGCGCCTACATGACCGGAAGGGATGCCAACCGCGGCGCATGCACACATCCGTGCCGATGGTCTTACTCAGTCATTGAGCAGACCCGTCCCGGAGAAGAACTGCCGGTATATGAGAATGAGAGAGGAAGCTTTGTCTTTCATTCAAAAGATCTGTGCATGATCGACCATATTCCGGATATGCTTGATGCCGGAATCGACTGTTACAAAGTGGAAGGACGCATGAAAAATGCTCTCTATGTGGCAACGGTGGGGCGCGCTTACCGCAATGCGATCGACACATGCATGAAGGATCGCGGCGCCTATGAACAGAAACTCGGCTGGTATTTGGAGCAGGTCAAAAGCTGTACATACCGCGATTTCTGCACCGGCTTTTTCTACGGCCGTCCTTCTGATGACGCTCAGGTCTATGAAGGCAGCGCTTATCATGCCGGCCGGACTTATCTCGGGATCGTCGGGGATACTTTGTCAGATCACGAGTTCATGCTTGAACAGAAAAACAAGTTTTCAAAAGGAGATATGATCGAGATCATGGGATTCTCCGGAGGGGACAGAAAAGCCCGCGTTATATCGATCAAAGACGCGGAGGGCAATGAGCAGGAATCAGCGCCTCACGCAAAACAGATGCTTCGTATCACGCTTTCAGAACCTGTTCAAAGCGGAGAAATCCTGAGGAGTACTGAGACCTGCAGTGAGGAGTCAAGATGAGTGTCAATAAAGAGATCCGCGAGGAACTATTCAGGCTGCGTGATGTCGGTTACCGGGCTTTTCAGATCAAATTGATCCCGACCGTAGATCCGGAAACTGTGATCGGAGTCAGAACTCCTGTTCTCAGGGACTATGCGAAGAGACTTTCGAAGATACCTGAGGCAGCGGAGTACCTAAGGGAACTGCCTCATCAGTTTTTTGATGAAAACCAGCTCCATGCTTTTATGATTTCCGCAATCAAAGACTATACAGTCTGCATCGGGGAAGTTGAGAAGTTTCTTCCGTATATTGACAACTGGGCGACCTGCGATCAATTGTCGCCGAAGATTTTCAAAAAACACCGGAGCGAATTGCTCGACAGGATCAGGATCTGGATCAAGTCGGATCATATTTACACAGTCAGGTTCGGAATCGGTATGCTGATGGAGCATTTCCTCGATGAAGACTATGACACGGTCTATCCGGAGATGGTTTCGGAAATCAGATCAGACGAATACTATATCAACATGATGATCGCCTGGTATTTTGCAACAGCTCTTGCCAAGCAATATGACACCATTCTGCCTTATCTGGAGAACCGGCGTCTGGACAAGTGGACACACAACAAAGCAATTCAAAAATCGATCGAAAGCCGGCGCATCACACCTGAACAGAAGATATACCTTAAGAGTCTCAAAGTGAAGAATCAATGAACCTGCTGTGTAGATTCTGTGAATAACGTGAACTTTCTGTGATATCTGTTTACAAGGACTTGCATGACTACTAAAATGCTAACGAATCAAGCAGAAACACGGAAAGGAGACAGGGAATGAGAAAAAGTATCTGTATATTAGTTTCAGTGGTCATGGCAGCAATGCTTGCCTTGACAGGATGCGGCAGTCAGAAAAAGTCGTCATCAGACAATCAGATCAGCATAAGATCCAGTGTGTTTTCCGGTACAGTGACAGATGTATCTGATGATCAGATCACGATGACGCTTTCGCAGGGAGGCATGCCGCAGGGAATGAACGGCGGACAGGCTCCGCCGGAGAAACCTGGTGACCAGCAGTCGGGAGACCAACAGTCGAATGATCAGCAAACCCCGCCGGAGA
>CACYEU010000172.1 GCA_902773445.1 uncultured Lachnospiraceae bacterium
GCGGCGAACTCCGGCGGACATTTCGGCCCCGAGCTCAAATATGCCGGCTATGACGGCATCATCTTCGAGGATATCTCCGAGAAGCCGGTCTATCTGTTTATCGACGATGATAAAGTAGAGCTCAGAGATGCTTCTCATCTGTGGGGAAAAGATGTCTATGATACAACTGATGCTCTGAATGAGGAATGCGGCGAGAACTTCCGCATTGCCTGTATTTCAGCTGCAGCCGAAAACGGCTGCCTGTTTGCAGGTATCATGAATGACAAACAGCGTGCTGCCGGCCGTGGCGGCATCGGTACTGTAATGGGCTCAAAGAAACTCAAAGCAGTTGCAGTCAAAGGTACCGGCTCTGTCAAAGTCGCGAGAAACGAAGCATTCTTTGATGAATGCGCGAAAGCCCGCAAGACGTTAGCAGATCATCCGGTCACCGGCGCAGGTCTGTCGGCATACGGCACGATGATCCTTGTCAATATCGTCAACGGTGTCGGAGGCCTTCCGGTCAACAACCTGCGCGACGGCGCGTTGTTCCCGCAGGCTGATGACATCTCCGGCGAGACTCTGACAGCGAAGCACCTGCTCCGCAACAGAGGATGCTTCGGCTGCTCGATCGGATGCGGACGTATCACGGAAATCAAGGACGGCCCGTTCAAATCAAGAGGCGAAGGTCCTGAGTATGAGGCCGGCTGGTCATTCGGATCAGACTGCGGCGTCAGCGATCTGGGCGCAGCCTGCAAGGCTAACTTCCTCTGCAATCAGTACGGTATCGACCCGATCACGATGGGCGCGACTGTCGCCTGCGCGATGGAACTCTTTGAAATGGGAGCTCTTCCCGAGGAAGACATCGGATTCCCGCTTCGTTTCGGCGATGCCGAGGCAATGGTCAAAGCGACTGAGATGACTTGCAAGGGCGAAGGTTTCGGCAAGATCATGGGTCTCGGATCCTATCGCATGGCTGAGAAATACGGACATCCCGAACTCTCGATGTCAGTCAAAAAGCAGGAGATGCCGGCTTATGACGGCCGTGCGATCCAGGGCATCGGCCTCAACTACGCGACATCAAACCGCGGCGGCTGCCATGTCCGCGGCTACATGATTTCTCCGGAAGTCCTGGGCATCCCGGTCTCGATGGATCCGCTGGTCACCGAGGGCAAACCGCAGCTGCTGAAAGTCTTCCAGGATCTGACAGCACTCTGCGACTCGACCGGTATCTGTCTGTTCACGACATTCGGCATCGGCCTTCCCGAGATCGCGGGCATGTACCGCGAGGCGGTCGGAAGCGATGAGACCGACGAGGAGATCCTGCTCAAGGGCGAGCGTGTATGGAACCTCGAGAAAATGTTCAACGTCGCTGCAGGCGTCGAGAAGGATACACTTCCGCCGCGTCTGCTGCGCGAAGAACTGAAGACAGGCCCGGCGACCGGCAAAGTCAATGAGCTTCAGACCATGCTTAAAGAGTACTATGCCGAGCGCGGATGGGATGCCGAAGGTATTCCGACACCTGAGAAGCTTGAATCACTGAGCATTAAATAATACGAAATGAAGATCCAGTTTTTTGCGTATCTGCGCAATCCTGAATATGCGAATTGCAAGGGGCTCTCCTTGGAGGGCCCCTCTACGCTGAAAGAGCTCGGACACGAACTGTCCGGACGGTTCGGCGCGAAGTTCCACGATCATTTTTTCAATGAGGATGAGACCGAGATCGGACCGAAGACGATCGTGATCATCAACGGGCGCAAAGCTGATTTTGTCGGCGGGCTGAATGCCCCGCTCAAACCGGACGATACGGTGTTGATCTTCCCGATCGTTGCCGGAGGTTGATGTCCGGTACTGAAATTAACTTAGAAAACGAAAGGCGGTGATGTCATGGAGATCTCAATGGATGAGGTCAACCGCATTTTACATGAATATCCGAAAGAGCAGCGCTACTGCCTCGCGATCATGCAGGACATCCAGCATGTGTTCAACTATATCCCGAAAGAGGCGATGAAGGCGTTGTCCGATTATCTGGAGTGCCCGCTGTCGAGCCTGTACTCGATGGCTACGTTTTATAAAGCGCTGAGTCTGAAACCTAAGGGAAAGCATATCATCAAGCTCTGCGACGGCACGGCATGCCATATCCGCGGGTCGAATACACTGGTCCGCGGCGTTGAGCGCGAGCTGAACATTTCACCGGGTGAGACGAGCGAGGACGGAATGTTCTCACTTGAACTTGTCAACTGTCTCGGCTCATGCGCGATGGCTCCGGTCATGGTCGTCGACGGCCAGTATTACGGCAAGATGACGATGGAGAAGATCCCTGAGATCCTTGCGAAATACAGGGAGGAGGTGCCGGCACAATGAAAATGATCCGTATTTGCTGCGGCACCGGCTGCCTTGCCAACGGCAGCGCCCTGGTCGCCGAAGAATTTGAAAAGCTGATCGCCGCATCGGGCGCTGATGTGCAGGTCGAATACGCGACGAAACGCACCGGCTGTCTCGGCCTCTGCGAGGACGGTCCGATCGTCACGATCATGCCCGATGATATTTGCTACTATCATGTCCGGCCGAAAGACTGTGAGGCGATCCTCAACCAGATCATGCTCGGTGAACCGCCGATCGAACGGCTGCTCTACAAGGACGATCAGGGACAGCGCGTCACAAGCCAGAGTGAGAATCCGTTCTACAAGCAGCAGATCAAGATCGCTCTTCGCAATGTCGGCGTGATCGATCCGGTCAGCATTGATGATTATATCGAAGCCGGCGGTTACGAGGCATTGAAAAAGGCGACAACGATGACGCCGGAGGAAATTCTGACCGAAGTCGAGACATCAGGCATCCGCGGACGCGGCGGCGCGGGATTCCCGACAGGACGCAAGTGGCGGACTGCGACTAGTTACGATGTCTTTCCTAAGTATGTGGTCTGCAACGGTGACGAGGGTGACCCGGGCGCATTCATGGACGGCTCGGTCCTCGACGGTGATCCGCACAGCGTGCTTGAAGGCATGGCGATCTGTGCGCTCGCGATTGGCGCAAAAGAGGGATTCCTCTATATCCGCGATGAGTACGCGACCGCGGTCAAACATGTGCGTAAAGCGATTGCCGACGCGGAAGGGCGCGGTATTCTCGGCGACTCGATCATGGGAACCGATAAAGAACTGCACCTGTCAGTCGTCCGGGGCGGAGGCGCGTTTGTCTGCGGCGAGTCGACAGCGCTGATGCAGTCGATCGAAGGAAAGGTCGGCGAACCGCGCGCGAAGTATATCCGTTCAGTCCAGCGCGGTCTCTGGGATCACCCGACTGTGTTAAATAACGTCGAGACGCTCGCGAATATCCCGTATATTATCAAATATGGCGGCGAGTATTTCGCCTCGATCGGTACTGAGGGAAGCAAAGGCACGAAGGTCTTCGCAATGGTCGGAAAAGTCCGCAGGACCGGTCTTGTTGAGATACCGATGGGCGCGACACTGCGCACACTGATCTTTGATATCGGCGGTGGTATTCAGAACGACCGCCCGTTCAAGGCAGTACAGACCGGCGGTCCTTCCGGCGGCTGTATTCCCGAGAGCATGCTTGATCTTCCGGTCGATTTTGACACACTGAAAGAATACGGCGCGATGATGGGCTCCGGCGGCATGATCGTCATGGACGATAGAAGCTGCATGGTAGAAGTCGCGCGCTATTACATCCAGTTCCTGTGCGGCGAGAGCTGCGGTAAATGTACTCCATGCCGTGAGGGACTCAAACAGATGCTTGCGATCCTGACCGATATCTGCGAAGGACGCGGACGTATGGAAGATCTTGATCTTCTTGAAGACATCTGTGAGACCATGAAGGACAGCTCACTCTGCGCACTCGGTAAATCGGCGCCGAACCCGGTTCTGACGACACTCAAGTATTTCAGGTCCGAGTATGAAGCGCATATCAAAGAGCATCGCTGCCCGGCCGGCGTCTGTACGAATCTGACGAAGTTTGCGATCGATCCGGAAGTCTGCAAAGCCTGCGGCGCCTGCAAGAGGGCCTGCCCGACCGGCGCGGTATCCGGAGAGCCGAAGGTTGCGCACGCGATCGATCAGGCCAAATGTATCAGCTGCGGCAGCTGCCGCGAGGCCTGCCGGTTCGACGCAGTACTGACGAAAGGGAGGGATGACCTATGATCATCACAATCAACGGAAAAGCATGTGAATGCGAGAAAGGCGAGTTCCTCCTTCAGGTTGCGAGAAGAAACGGATTTTATCTCCCGACTCTCTGCCACCATGAGGCGATCGAAGGCCAGGGATGCTGCCGTCTGTGTATCGTCGAGGTGATCGAGCGCGGACGCGGCAAGATCGTTGTCTCCTGTGTCTATCCGATCGAACATGAGATCGAAGTGCTGACCGACAGTGAGAAAGTTGTGCGTCAGCGCCGGATGATCCTGAATCTGCTTCGGGCGAGAGCGCCCGAAAGCCCTGAGATCGAAGCACTCTGCAAAGGCTACGGCGCGACCGAGATCGAGCGGTTTGTCAAGATCAAAGACAGCAAATGTGTTCTCTGCGGTCTCTGTGTCAAAGCCTGCAGCGAACTGTCAGTCGGCGCGATCTCGACCGCGATGCGCGGTATCGAGAAGGAAGTCATGCCGCCGTACCGTGAGCCGAGCGAAGTCTGTGTTGGCTGCGGAAGCTGTGCGGCTGTCTGTCCGACCAATATGATCGAGATCACTGAGACTGAGGATACAAGGACGATTTGGGGCAGGACATTTGACCTGGTACACTGCGCGGACTGCGGCAGCGTGATCGGCACTCCCGAGGAGCTCGCACACGCTGCCGAAAAGAGCGGCGAAGAGGTCGCAACGCTTTGTCCCGACTGTCGCAAAAAACAGCTGGCGAAGACGATGGCAGGCGTCTACGGCAAC
>CACYEU010000173.1 GCA_902773445.1 uncultured Lachnospiraceae bacterium
AAAAGTCGACGAAGGTGGCGGCGGAACGATCGCGTATATCCTGGCGAACCTGGGCATGGAAGTGATCGACTTCGGCGTGGCTGTACTCAACATGCACGCCCCCTGGGAGATCACAAGCAAGGCAGACATCTACGAGACATACCTGGCATACAGGGTGTTTCTCAGGTGAATATTGTAATTCTTAGCGCATGCAGCCGACGGCCGCATACTTTTATGAGCGTGCATTCTGAAAGGAACGCAGCTGAGATCTACTGCTTACGAAGACTTGGTGTCCGGAATGAGAATATGGCGTTCATGAACATTCCGGACAGCTAGTCGGAGTTAGCAGTCAGCTCAGCGAAGTGGTTCAGGCACGCGGTAAAAATATGTGGACGGAGGCATCCATATGAAAAAGAGGAATAGAAGCCATGTATGATCGATTAACACAGAGCGATATCGACAAGATGCAGGCGGAGATCGACCATCGCAAGCTGGTCGTCCGGCCGCAGATCCTGCAGGAAGTAAAAGAAGCCCGCGCGCAGGGCGATCTCAGTGAAAACTTCGAGTACTATGCCGCGCGGAAGGCAAAAGGCGAGAACGACAGCCGGATCGCTTATCTTGAAGATATGATCAAGACAGCCATCGTGATCAGTGACGAGAGCGGCGAGGATGAAGTGGGACTGAACAAACGTGTCAAGGTCCTGATCGAAGGCGACAAAGAAGCCGAGGAGTACAAGATCGTGACATCTGTCCGCGCAGATTCGTTGCGGAACCTGATTACAGAAGACTCTCCGCTGGGAAGAGCGCTGATGGGACACAAAGCCGGAGAGACAGTACACGTCACAGTGAATGAAACTGTCGGATATGACGCGAAAATCCTGGAAGTGAAGAATACCGGGGAAGAAGAGGAAGACACACTCAAAGCTTTCTGAGAAGCAACCGGTTGTGACAAGTAACATAGCGGCAGGAAAGAATAAAGGAGGAAATGTATGAACGATCAAAAAGCAATTTACAATGCCCGGGAACTTGGAGTTCCGAAAATGGTGATCCTGGGGCTGCAGCATCTGTTTGCCATGTTTGGCGCTACGGTGCTCGTGCCGATCATCACCGGTCTCAGCGTGTCCACGACACTGCTGTTTGCCGGTCTGGCCACATTGTTCATGCACTTTGTGACAAAACGCAAGGTGCCTGTTTTTCTGGGATCCTCCTTCGCTTTCCTTGGCGGCTATGCCATCGTAAAGAGCGCTGCGACGGCAGCCGGATATACCGAGCAGCAGGGTCTGGTCTATGCCTGTGTCGGTGTTGCCTGTGCGGGTCTGCTGTATTTGGTCCTCGCGCTTGTCTGCAGAACGTATGGCAGCAAAAAGGTCATGAAATTCTTCCCGCCCATCGTCACGGGTCCGATCATCATGTGTGTCGGCCTGCATCTGGCTCCGTCGGCCATCAATAACTGCAACGAGAACTGGGGCATTGCGATCGTTGCGATCGCGGTGGTCATTATCTGCAATATCTGGGGTAAAGGCATGATCAAGATCATCCCGATCCTGCTGGGTGTCATCGCCTCCTATGTTGTGGCAGCAATTACCGGAAACGTCGATTTCAGTGCCGTGGCGGAAGCACCGTGGTTTGGTTTCCCGATTGAAGGAAGCAGGACAGTGTTCTCCCTGTTCGGCGGAAAAGTGGACGGCGGTTTGATCCTCACGGCGATCATCACGATCCTGCCGATCGCCCTTTCCACCATGATGGAGCACATCGGTGATATCAATGCTATCGGCGGTACGGTCGGTAAGGACTTCGTTGAAGATCCCGGCCTGCATCGCACGCTGATCGGCGACGGTGTCGGCACTGCAGTCGCCGCTCTGTTCGGCGCTCCGGCCAATACCACATACGGTGAGAACACGGGTGTTCTGGCACTGACCAAAGTCTTTGATCCGTTTGTTATTGAACTCGCTGCCATCTTTGCGATGATCCTGAGTTTCTGTCCGAAATTTGCCGCCATCATCACATCCATGCCGGCTGCCACGATCGGCGGTGTCTCGATCATCCTGTATGGTATGATCGCCGCGATCGGTGTCCGGAATGTTGTCGAGAACCAGGTCGACTTTCAGAAGAGCCGCAACGTTATCATCGCTGCTCTGATCCTCTGCCTGACGATCGGTATCGAGTACTCCGCAGCGGGTGCGATCACCTTCACGGTCGGAGCGACGACGATCAGTCTCTCCGGTCTGGCTATCGCCTCGATCGTCGGCATCGTGCTCAATGCCATTCTTCCCGGAAAGGATCTGTCCTTTGCGGAGAAGCCGAAAGATGCAGCTACGCTGGGAAGATATGGAGAATAATAAGGCTTGCATTTTCAACTGAGCAATGCTATAGTTGTTAAGGTACATATTGATGATAGTAAGAGTGGACTGCGGTCCACTCTTACTGCATGATAAGGGGAATCCATGAGCGCAAAAACAGAAGCGGTCGAGGCCCGGGCAGAAGCTCTGGCGCTGCCGGTCGCAGAAGAGAAAGGATATGAGCTGGTCGACGTCGAGTACGTAAAGGAAGCCGGGAACTGGTATCTGCGTGCTTACATCGACAAACCGGGCGGCGTCACGGTAGACGATTGTGAGATCATGAGCCGGGCCTTCGAGGTAAAACTGGACGAGGAAGATCTGATTCCGGAAGCCTATATCCTGGAGGTAAGTTCACCCGGACTCGGCAGGCCACTGAAAAAAGAAAAGGATTATGTGCGGGCGATGGGGAAGGAGATCGAACTCCACACTTATAAACCAATCGATAAGAACAAGCAGTTTTTCGGAACGCTGACAGCGTACGATAAAGAGAGTGTAACGATCCTGGACGAAGGCGGACAGGAGATGCAGTTTCAGAAAAAGGATCTGGCATTGATCCGGATGGCAATTGATTTCTAACGGGAGGAAATAACAAATGAACG
>CACYEU010000174.1 GCA_902773445.1 uncultured Lachnospiraceae bacterium
GCCCATGGTATCGTAGATAAGGGTGTTGTTCTTCGGCGCCAATACCGCCGTGATCGTCACTTCGCCCGTGCCGACGGTGTTCGCGCTCTTCACTGTGTATATGAGCATGTCGCTGCCCGATTCAACATATTCATTTTCGCCGCACTCATTGATCTTCCAGCGTTTGACCTGGTAACCCTTATCCGGAAGCGCCTTGAAGACCAGCTTCGTGCCGCCGGCAAATCCTGATTCAGCGTATTCAGCCTTCTTATCAGGAGAGAGCATGCTGATGACTCCGGCGTTTTCATCTGAGCAGGATGCTTTGACTTTATAATAATTGCCTACGACTGTGAACTCGCCGGGTTCCAGTTTCAGCTTGTAGAATGTACTGATCGGATCCGGACAATCCAGCTTCACAGTGTATTCGGCAGGCGCAAACTCGTCCCTGTGCTGCTCTGCCGTATCCGAGTCGAACATGTAGTCTCCGTTTGCCTCATAATACCTGAACTTGATCAGGTCAGCCAGACTCTTATGTACAGCCGGATGCGGCGGGTTGTGGGAAATGAAAATGTTTTGCTTTGTCAGATCACCGTCTCCGCTGAGCACGATATCTTCAGCACTGTAGAATTCCAGAAGGCTGCCCGTGCCTGTCAGTCTGTCACCCAGCTGCAGTTTGGTGATCATTTTTTCTGTTTTGAAAGATGCTGTTCCCAGCGGCTCATTAGGATCATCCCCAAAGACTTCGATGCAGGCGCTCTTCGCCAAAGCCTTATTCAGCGGAAGGGTCGCTGTCCCTCCTGTTTCTTCCAGGTTGCGTATGGCAACAGGATCTCCGAACTTCTTACCATCAGAATCAGCCATATAGAACTTGATTATTTTGATTTGTTCTGTCATGTCAGTTCTGATGATCATGCCGCCCGGGCTCTTCCGGTAATCGTACAGCTTCGTGGTCTGCATGATATCTTCGCCGAAGATGTAGGAGCTTCTCGCCGACAGCCACATACACTCTTCGATGTTTCTGAGATAGTGGTAATCATCCGGATCATCTGCCGCATAGAAGATCGCGCTGCCGCCATAGCTTGCTGTCACCTTGTATCCGCCGTCTGTGAAGGACTTCATCGTGCTGCTGCCCATACCGTCTTCCAGACTGTTGACTTTGGCGATCCCGGTCGCTTCATCGATCGGTGCTGAAACGAGGAATGTCGCATTGGCGCCTTCGATTCTGAACTGGATGGCTCCGGTTGGCTTCTCAGCACTGCTGGTGCTGTCGTTCGCAACCTTTACAGAAACGCCCGTATTGATCGGAGAGGAACCTGTTCCCTCGAATACAGAGAGAGCACTGAACTTCACTGTGCGCTTGGAATAATCTACAACACAGGAATTTGTGAACGCTGAAATATACTGCGGATGGCCTTCTACCTTACGAATGAGATTGACTCTGCATCGGTAGGTTCCTTCATCCTGTTTATCACATTTGTAGAAGGCAATGGTTTTCTTTGTGCAATCTGCAACATCGTCCCAGACGCGCTTTTTCTTATCGTACTTCTGCCACTGATAGTTGATAGCTCCCTCATAGCTCTCAGGGTCAGCCAGCACAACGGACAAGCGGTATACGCCGTCCGGATAGATCTTCAGATCATCAGAAGACAGCCGCACATCCGGATTTTGCGAAACCTTTGTCCTGGCTTCGACGATCGGGCTGAAAATACTTTCCTGCGGGAACTGGCTTCTCTTCACCTTGACTCTGTACTGGTACTTCGTATCAGCAGTCAGGTCGCTGTCGAGGAATGTGTATTCATGGATGATGTTATTATTCTCGTCCTTTAATGTATTCCCGTTCTCATCCTTCTTTATTTTGTAATTGCTTCCTGCTACCGTACCCACCAGAAGATCGCCCCCGCCGATGGGGAAATCCTCATGCTTATAGATCTGGAATTCCTGCGGGACTCCTGTATTATATGTCCAGGTAAGCGCCGTCTGGGAGTCGGTCGTCTTGTCAAAATCCTGATCGATTTTCTCAGGCAGCGTTGGGGGTGAAAGTACGTCATTGACGATATATGTTACGATAGGGAAATAGTACGTCGGCTCTTTCACTTCATCCTCTTGACTGCTGTCAACAGAGTAATTGACATTGTACTCGAACAGCTTCCATGAGAAATCATACCCGTAATCTTTCGCAGATCTGGGCATATTGGCAACAGAACAGGAATACTCATCTGTTTTCGATGTCGAGTAGGTCGATCCTTCTTCACCGGAAAGCGCAACATGCAGTCCGATTTTCAGGCTCCATACATTAGGAATTCCTCCCCCGCCGCCAACATCAAAATTGGTGAAACCGCCTGTCATGACATTATCGCCGCTCTTACTCTCTGTATGCGTGGTCGTAAATGACTGCGTTATTTTACCCCCTCCATAGCCTATTCCTTCAAATTCCTCAGCCGCGCATATCAAAGGAGTCTCGTCTTGTGTAGTATCATATTTCAGGTTTTTGCTGGCGCGTTCCGGCATGTCGTCTTCATTTTTAGGATAGGAAGACGGATCCCCCGGCTTGGAAGAGTAGTACTCGGTGACATCCGGAAGAATCTTTGAGTATTCTTTCTGGATCTCCATATAGTCCTCAACGGTCAGAACCTGATGCACCGGCTGATGAGGATAGGTGATGTACATCTTTTCGGTATATTCTTCGATATTACCATCATCATCTACTGTGACGCCGTGTAAGTTGTATTCGAAATGCTCATGAGGGACAGAATACAGGACGACTGAATCTTCTCCTGCCGCGGCCTCATAAGAAATCGTAAATTCTCTTGTTGTATTCTCTCCCCAGGATGACGACAGACAAAATCCGGTATCCCCGTCAGAGAAAAAACTTCCGTCTTCAATATCCACATGAAGACCGACTTCGAATGAAACGGAATGTTCATAGCCGTTGTCTGTACCGGTGCCATGACCATAACCGGTAGAACAGTTGCTTAACATTCCGCCTTCGTCATATGCCGCTACGTCCTTGAAATATGGCGCTGATACGAGCACTGCGTCCACTCTCGGATTGTCATATTTGATTGAATGATTCCCGGTGTATTCCGCGACATTTCCATCGATGTCTGTATCCGGGGATGCCATGATGAAAGGCGTGCTTTTCGTAGAATCGCCATAAAAATACCCCATGTTTTTGCCTTCCATTTTCAAGTGGTCAAGGTCTTTACCCTCTACCACAAGTTTTGTTGCATTTGCTTCAATTTTCGCCGCGCCTGCATCCTGTTTTGGTTTGGAAATTCTGTGGATGAGAGCATAGTCAAATGCCCCTCCCGTGTAATTCGCAGCTTCAGCACCGAACTCAAAGTATTCCCATTGTTTATCACCGTGCTTGATATCAGCCATCGCCTGGCTTCCCCTGGGAATCTTCCTGCCTTGGTTGTCCGTTTCTGTATTTAAGTCTTCCAGCTCATCTTCAATAGAAAAAACATTATCATAAGAGTACAGAACGCTGTCCATGTAGATTCTGCTGTTGCTCTGTTCACCATAGAACTTGCCGACAGCAATATTGGCTTTCATTACCGGAACGCTGTAATAATTTTCGTCCCATCCATTAGCGGAAGACCACTCCCCATCCTCGACAGTTCCTTCTATAACGTCCATATTCTGGATCACTTCAGGTACCATCTTGTCAGAACTGTCATCATAAAGGTATTTACCCAATACGCGCGATTTATTGATGGCCTGCTCATCCATCAGCTGACCGCCCATGAGCATTTCCTCATTGCCGTCATCATCCAGATCGCCAAAGGCAAAGGATACTCTGATCAGTTCATTGCCGTCATATGATATGGATTGTGATTTCTTGAGCATCTTCCCTGTGTTGCTGCCATAGAGGAGAACAGATTTGCTGGGAATGGATTTGATTATCTTTGCGTAATTTGCGCCGCCGATCTCAGAGCCTGTACTGGATGCGCCATAAGAAATAATCAGGTCGCATGGGCCGTCATTATCCGCATCTCCCGATACGAGATCTATATTGTTGTAAAAGTTTCTGAAATACTTGACCTCTTCGTGTCCCATGTAAGCAACAACTTCCGAAGCAGCTGACGTTACCGGAAGAAAATAATTCCATGACAGCTGCCATGCTGAAGCAGAAAACGGATCTGCCGAATCCTTGCCGTTGACCAGATCATAAACGGCAACCTTTGCCCTTTCGTTATCGCTGGTCGCAGGCACGTATACCGCGATTTCATCTACCGTATCGTTGTCGTAGTCTCCGCAAGTGATCTGCAGCTGGGACTGAACCAGATACGCTTCTGTGATCCTGTCCTCAATATAATTGGAGATAACGATCGGATCACTATAGTTTCCTGAATGAGCATCATACAAAGTCATATAGATGTTGTTCTTTTCAGGGGCGGCCGGGTCATAATTTGTGGAATGATAATTCGTATAGACGATCGCCAACGCTGAGTCCCTGCCGTTTCCGTTGATATCACAGGCTGCGCATTCCGCGAAACTCTCCGTTGTAAGGAAGGGTGCGCTGCATGTGATATGACTATTTTCAAATGTCGAATATTTGCCGTTAAGCGGGGTGTTATGTCCGTACAGGTACGACTTCTCTTTTGTCGTTTCAAACAGCGCCATCTCTTTGACTGTGTTCAGAGTTGTCATATCGGATCCATATGGATTCTCTGTGGAATTCGGATCATAATCTGCAGGCATTTTGGATGTGTCGATTCCAAGGCTGTTCAACACACCGCCGTCTTTATCATATTCAACATCTTCATCATCTGCCACCGAACCTACCTCTGCGTAGACCGGTGTGAAAATCCCGTTGAATACAGAAGCACCTGTAACTGCCATGACAAAAGCAGCAAACAGCGCTACTGA
>CACYEU010000175.1 GCA_902773445.1 uncultured Lachnospiraceae bacterium
GAAGCAAGTTCGACCCTGACCGGGACTTCGGCGAGTTCTTCGATCACATACTGTGAGCAGACCGCGGCGTGGTAGGCCGAACCGCAGCCGACGATCCAGATCCTATCGACCGCGCGCATTTCATTCTCCGACAGACCGCATCCCGAAAAGTCCAGTTCATAACTGCCGGCTTCACCTTTGACAACGGAAGCGATCGTATCGCGGATCACGGCCGGCTGCTCGTGGATCTCCTGGATCATGAAGTGCTCATACCCGCCTTTTTCCGCGGCCTCAGCATCCCAGGTGATCTCGGTGACCGGCTTCTCATTGACATCGCCGTTCAGGTCGTAGACTTCGATGACATCCGGCGTCATGCGGACCATTTCATAATTGTCCATGTAAATGACTTTCCGGGTGTGCTGCAGGATCGCCGGCACATCCGATGCCAGGAAGTTGCTGCCTTCGCCGACGCCCAGGATCATCGGGCTGTCTTTCCGCGCCGCGTAGATCTCGCCCGGATAATCTTTGAACATCACGGCCAGCGCGTACGATCCGCGCACGCGGACCATCGTCTTCGCGATCGCGTCGATCGGACCGACCTTATACTTTTTATAGTAGTAGTCGATCAGTTTGACTGCGACCTCGGTATCTGTCTCCGACTGAAATGTATAGCCGTTGCCGAGCAGTTTGTCCTTGAGCTCCTGATAGTTCTCAATGATCCCGTTGTGCACGGCGACGACGTTCATGTCGTCAGACGCATGCGGATGCGCGTTGATCTCGGTCGGCTCGCCGTGCGTCGCCCAGCGCGTATGGCCGATGCCGCATTTACCTTTGACTGACCGCCCTCCGTCAGTCTTGTCGACCAGCACCGACAGGCGTCCTTTGGCCTTGACGACGACCGGCTCCGCATCGGCATTTCTGACCGCGATCCCGGCTGAGTCATAGCCGCGGTATTCAAGCTTTGAAAGGCCGTCCAGCAGAATCGGCGCAGCCTGCTTCTTTCCGACATATCCGACTATTCCACACATATTGATCTCCTCCTGTACTCCCCGTCTGTATAATCAGTACATTTCTTTGAATAATCCTTTTAAAATGAGAAAACGGCAATGGCTTCACTCGGATGACGCCACTGCCATCATTAGAAAATATTACTACGATTGCCGCTAATCGTCAAGAAATCCTGTTTCGGTTACGAAACTATTTCGTTGACAAATCAGTTGACAAATTCCCTTTTTTATAGTTTAATAAATCCTAAGTTTTTACAAATCAGACCTGGCGTCTTTGGTGTTTAGGCACCAGGGATGCCATTTTCTTTTGAGGGGGCATGAATCTTTCAGGCAGCGCAGAGAAAGGATTTCAGACAATGACTAAGTATATCTTCATCACAGGCGGTGTGGTTTCGGGACTCGGAAAAGGTATCACGGCAGCCTCGCTCGGGCGGCTCCTCAAAGCAAGGGGGCTCAAAGTGGCCGCGCAGAAACTCGACCCTTACATCAATGTCGATCCCGGGACAATGAGTCCGTATCAGCACGGCGAAGTCTATGTCACCGAGGACGGCGCCGAGACCGACCTCGATCTCGGTCACTATGAGCGGTTCATCGATGAAGATCTGAATCAGTACTCGAACCTGACGACCGGCAAAGTCTACTGGAATGTGTTGAATAAAGAGCGGCGCGGTGAGTATCTCGGCTCCACAGTCCAGGTTATCCCTCATATCACGAACGAGATCAAATCATTTGTCTACCGTGTCGGTGAAAAGACCGACGCCGATGTTGTTCTGACAGAGATCGGCGGCACGATCGGCGATATCGAATCCCAGCCGTTCATCGAGGCGGTCAGGCAGATCTCTCTCGAGGTCGGCCGCGAAAACAGCCTGTTCATTCATGTGACGCTGGTCCCGTACCTTCGCGCCTCCGACGAGCACAAGTCGAAACCGACCCAGCACTCAGTCAAAGAGCTGCAGGGCATGGGTGTCAATCCCGACATCATCGTCCTGCGCTGCGATGAGCCGATCGAACCGTCTGTATTTGACAAGATCGCATTGTTCTGCAATGTGACACCGGACTGCGTGATTGAAAACATGACGCTGCCGATCCTCTACGAAGCGCCGCTGATGCTTGAGAAATCGAACTTCTCGTCTGTCGTCTGCCGCCGTCTCGGGATCGATGCGCCGAAACCCGATCTGACCGAATGGGAGGAAATGGTCGGCCGGATCAAGTCGCGGACAAGGATCGCGAAGATCGGTCTGGTCGGTAAATATGTCGCTCTGCATGATGCCTATCTCTCGGTCGTCGAGGCACTGCACCACGCCGGCTATTATTATCACGCCGACGTCGATATCGAATGGATCGATTCGGAATTGCTGACAGAGGAAAATGTCGCTGATGTGCTCGGTTCGCTGGACGGGATCATCGTTCCCGGCGGATTCGGTGACCGCGGTATCGAAGGGATGATCACCGCTGTCCGCTATGCGCGGGAGAATAAGATGCCGTTCTTCGGAATCTGCCTCGGCATGCAGGTCGCGGTCATCGAATACGCGCGCCACGCGGCCGGACTTACCGGTGCGCACTCGCGTGAATTTGACGAAAACAGCCCGGACAGAGTCATCGACTTCATGCCGGGCCAGAATGATGAAATTGATAAGGGCGGAACTCTCCGCCTCGGCGCATTCCCGTGTGTGATCGCGCCGGGATCGACGATGGAGCGCTGCTACGGACCGGCGCCGAACATCGGGGTTCAGCTGCAGGTCAGTGAACGGCACCGCCACCGCTATGAATTCAACAATGACTACCGGGACGTCCTGTCAAATGCCGGGCTGAAC
>CACYEU010000176.1 GCA_902773445.1 uncultured Lachnospiraceae bacterium
GACTGATGACGAGAAGAGCAAGATCAAAAAAGCCGCAGCTGCTTTTATCAAGGCGAACGGCAAAGAGGCCAAAGAGGCCGTGACAGCCGATCAGAGTACAGTCGAAGAGTATCTTGAGCTTCTGACGATCCAGAACAAGATGGATGAAGCGATCAAAGAGAACGCTGATATCAAAGTCACCGACAAGGAAGCGGCTCAGAAGAAGATGCAGTATGCATACTTTTCATTCTCATCCACAGATGAAGCCGGCAATGTCACGCTTTTTGAAGATGATGAGAAAGCAGCTCTGAAGAAGACGGCCGAAGCGTTTGCGAAGACCGCTGCCGATGCGAAAGATTTCAAGGCAGACGCCGAGGCTGCGGGGGCAAGCGTTGAGGAAGCGACATTTGACAAGAGCAGCACGACTCCGGATAAAGGGCTGACTGCTGCTGCCGCTAAGCTTAAGGCAGGTCAGGTGACGCCGGTCATCGAAGGAGAGACCGGTTTCTATGTCGCGAAGGTGACCAGCGACCTCGACAAAGAGGCAACCAAGACAAAGAAAGATGAACTCATCGCCGAACGCAAAAACGAAGCCGTCTCGGATATGATCAAGAAGTGGAAGAAAGAGACAAAGACCAAGGTTAAAAAACGCCAGTGGAAGAAGGTCAGTTTCGAAAAGCAGGGAGTCAAGATGAAGACTGAAGATGCCGGAACGACCGCCGCAGGCGAATAGATAGCGTACTAAGGAGGAATTCAGAATGAAACACATTAAAACGCTCAATGACAAGACACTCAATATGACAGTCAAAAAGGGCGGCTGCGGCGAGTGCCAGACATCCTGCCAGTCAGCATGCAAGACATCCTGCACCGTCGGCAATCAGGAGTGCGAGAACAAAAAGCGTTGATTCATCTGTTCAGAAACAGCGGATTCGATATCGTTCTTGACGTCAACAGCGCGGCTGTTCATCTCGTCGATGAGATGACAGCGCGCGTATTGCGTATTCTTTTAGACAGAAAAGACACATACGGATCTGAAGAACTGGCTGAACCGGAACTGGCTCGTGAAGTCGCGGAAGAGCTTGATCAGGATCCCGAACTGATCGCGGAGATCCTCGGTGAACTCAGCGAGCTTACAGCGGTCGGACGGCTGTTTTCAAAAGATCCGTATGAGGCGCTTGTCCCGAAGGTCATGGACAATAAGACGGTCGTCAAGGCTCTGTGCCTGAACATTGCGCACGACTGCAATCTCGCCTGCCGCTACTGCTTTGCGGAAGAAGGAGAGTACCACGGACGGCGCGGGCTGATGAGCGCTGAGACGGGCAAAAAGGCTCTTGACTTCCTTGTCAGAGCATCGGGCAGCCGGCGCAATCTCGAAGTCGACTTTTTCGGCGGGGAACCGCTGCTGGCCTTTGACGCGATCAAAGAAATCGTCGCCTACGGACGCGAACTTGAAAAGAAGCATGACAAACTGTTCCGGTTCACGATGACGACCAACGGTGTTTTGCTGAACCGCGAGGTTGAGGAGTTTGCGAACAGAGAGATGGCCAATGTCGTTCTGTCACTTGACGGACGCAAGGAAGTCAACGACCGCATGAGACCGTTCAGAGGCGGACAGGGAAGCTATGATCTGATCGTGCCGAAACTGCAGTCGATGGCACGCGCCAGAGACGGAAAGCAGTATTATCTGCGCGGGACATTTACCAGTCAGAACCTGGATTTCGTGAAGGATATCGAACACTTTTATGACCTTGGTTTCAGAGAGCTTTCCATGGAGCCGGTCGTGACCGATGATCCGCAGTTTATGATCACGGAGGATAATATTGCGCAGATCAAGGATGAGTATGACAGACTCGTTCAATTGATGAGGGAAAAGAAAGACGCAGGCGATCCGTTCAGATTCTTTCATTTTATGATCGATCTGGACGGCGGTCCGTGTGTGTATAAGCGGATGAGCGGCTGCGGAGCCGGTACCGAGTATCTGGCCGTTACGCCGTGGGGGGAACTGTATCCGTGCCATCAGTTTGTCGGTCAGGAAGAATTCCTGCTAGGCAATGTGGAAGACGGGATCACCAACGATGAGGTGAGCCGTCGGTTCAAATCAGTCAATCTGTATACTAAGGACGCATGCCGTTCGTGTTTTGCAAAGTTCTGCTGCGGCGGAGGCTGTATGGCCAACGCGTACCAGTCATCCGGAAGGATCGACGGGGATTATGAGATCGGATGTGAGCTCGAGCGGAAGCGTGTTGAGTGCGCGATAGCGCTAAAAGCATTTGGAAGTGAGGAAGGTTAGAAAATGATTAAAAAGAGATCAGCAATTATCAGTCTGGTTCTTGCCGCGGTCCTGATCGCGCTGATGGCCTTTACGACAGGCCATGGCTGGGGAGCTGGGACAAAAGGATCGGCCAAAAATATCAAGCTCGGACTTGATCTGGCCGGCGGCGTTTCGATCACTTATCAGACAAAAGACAAGAATCCGTCGAAGACTGATATGGCCGACACGATCTACAAGCTGCAGAAGCGTGTGGAAGGCTATTCGACCGAAGCATCTGTCTATCAGGAAGCATCGAACCGGATCACGATCGAGATTCCCGGCGTGACCAACGCAAATCAGGTTCTTGAAGATCTCGGAAGTCCCGGCGAACTGTACTTTATCGCCCAGAAGGGAAGCGACGGATCCGAGAACTATTCCTTTAACAATGCGACCGGCAAATACGAGCTTTCCGAGGGCAAGACGATCGAGAGTCTCGAGAAAGACGGATCGATCGTTCTGACCGGTAAAGAAGTCTCCAGCGCAAAAGCCGAGACGACAGAAGACGATATGAAGAACAAACAGAACATCGTCTCCCTGAAGTTCAACAAAGAAGGTACCGAGGCATTTGCAAAAGCGACTACAGCTGCCGCGGCGGCCGGTGAGACGATCGGTATTTATTACGACGGTGAGTTTGTTTCTGTTCCGACGGTCAATGAAGCGATCACAGGCGGCAACGCTCAGATCTCGGGCGGCGATATGGACAAGGATATGCAGATCGCGAAAGATCTGGCTTCCTACATCCGTATCGGCGGTCTGTCACTTGCTCTTGAAGAACTGCGGTCCAACGTCGTCGGCGCTCAGCTTGGTGAGAACGCGATCCACACCAGCTTGATCGCCGGTCTGATCGGTCTGCTGATCATTTTCCTGTTCATGATCATCATCTACAGGCTTCCGGGACTTGTCTCAAGTATCGGTCTGATCATCTATACGCTGCTTGTGCTTGTGATCCTGAATGCCTATGACATTACACTGACACTGCCCGGTATCGCAGGTATCATCCTCGGCATCGGTATGGCAGTCGACGCCAATGTCATTATCTTTGCGCGTGTCCAGGAGGAGATCGGCGCCGGTGTGCAGATCGACCGAGCGCTTCGTTCAGGATTCAAAAAAGCGTTTTCAGCGATCCTTGACGGCAACGTCACGACTCTGATCGCGGCCATCGTGCTGTTCCTGCTCGGATCCGGTTCTGTCAAGGGGTTTGCACAGACACTCGGCATCGGCATTATCGTATCGATGTTCACGGCACTTGTTGCAGTCCGCTGGATCATTTACGCGCTCTATACACTCGGACTCAAAGATCCGAAACTGTATGGCAAGCGCCTGTTTAAACCGGCCTTTGATTTTGTCGGAAAGATGAAAATATGGTTCGCGATCGCCGGCGGAGTGATCCTGCTTGGTCTGATCATCATGTTTGTCCATATCGGCAAGAAAGAAAACGGATTCAATTACAGCCTTGAATTCATGGGCGGTACTTCATCAACTGTGTCATTCGACAAGGAATACTCACTCGAGGAGGTCGATTCCGAGATCGTTCCGGTCATCGAGAAGATCACAGGCGATGCGAATGTCCAGGCCCAGAAAGTCAAGAATTCTAAAGAAGTTGTCTTCAAGACCAGGACACTGACGCTTGATGAACGTGAGGAAATGGAAGAACAGCTCGGCACGCAGTTCGGATTTGACAAGTCTGCGGAGACTCCGGTCGCGACCGAGAACATCTCATCGACTGTCAGTTCGGAAATGCGTCGCGATGCTGTCGTCGCACTTCTTGTCGCGATCGTCTGTATGCTGTTGTATATTTTCATCAGATTCCGTGATATCAGGTTCGCGTTCAGTTCGATCCTTGCACTTGTGCACGATGTTCTGATCGTTGTCCTCTTCTATGCTGTCAGCCGTATTTCGGTCGGCAACACATTTATCGCGGTTGTACTGACGATCCTTGGTTATTCGATCAATGCGACGATCGTTATCTTTGACCGTATCAGAGAGGAAATGGGCCTGAAGGTCGACCGTGCTTCTCTGGCCACAACTGTTAACACCGCGATCTCAAAGACATTGACGCGAAGCATTTACACTTCGTTTACAACATTTGTCATGATCATGACACTGTACATTCTCGGTGTCTCATCGATCAAAGAATTTGCGTTACCGCTGATCGTCGGTATTATCGCCGGTGGTTTTTCATCGATCTTTATTTCGGGCTCACTGTGGTATCTGATGAAGACAAGGTTAGGAAAGAAGAAAATTGCGCAATAAAAAATGGTATGAAATGCGCAAGGGCGCCGATTATCCGGCGATTTGCAAACAATTTGACATCAGTCCCGTTCTCGCGCGGCTGATACGTAATCGGGGAATTTGCGATCAAACAGCCATAGAGAATTATCTCTATGGCAGTTTGTCTATGTTGGCCGATCCGAAAACGCTGCCTGATATTGACGCGGCCACCGGACTGCTGATCGATGCGATCAATGCCGGTGCTCCGGTCAGGATCATCGGAGATTATGATGTCGACGGAGTCTGCGCGGCTTACTGCCTGAAAGCGGCACTGACCCGCCTGGGCGCGCATGCCGATATTGATATACCTGACAGGAAAGCTGACGGATACGGGATCAATTCACGGCTTGTATCAAAGGCTGTTCAGGACGGTATCGAAGTCATCATTACCTGTGACAACGGGATTTCTGCGCACGAGGCCGTGCAGAGTGCCATTGATCAGGGACTTTCGGTGATCGTGACAGATCACCATGAGGTCAGCGCAGAACCGCTGCCGCCTGCGGACGCAGTCATTGATCCGAAGAGAGCTGACAGTATCTACAGCGAGCGGGATATCTGCGGCGCAGTCGTCGCCTGGCAGACTGCCAGGGCATTGTACAGCGAAGCGGGAAGAGACCCCGGAGAGCTCGATGACCTTCTGCCGTTCGCGGCTCTCGCGACAGTCTGCGACGTCGTTCCTCTGCAGGGTGATTCGAGGATCATTGTCAAAGAAGGACTCGCGCGGATGAAGACAACCGGCCATACCGGGCTGAGCGCGCTGATCAAAGCCTGTTCGATCGAGAGGGAGAGACTGTCCGCGTATCATCTCGGTTATATCCTCGGCCCGTGCATCAATGCGTGCGGCCGTTTGACATCGGCGTCGGATGCTGTCTCCCTGATGGATGAATCAGATCCGGTCAAAGCCGAGAAGAAGGCTATGATGATCCGTGCGCTGAATGACCGGCGCAAGACTTTGAGTGAAGAGGGGTTCGAAGCGGCTGTCAGCGTTGCAGAAGAGGCAATCAGCCGCGGAGATAAAGTGCTTGTTCTCCAGGTGGATAACTGTGATGAATCGATCGCGGGAATCGTTGCCGGCAGGATCAAAGAACTTTTCTACAGACCGACGATCCTTCTGACCGGCGCCAGAGACGGCTGTGTCAAAGGATCCGGCCGTTCAGTGAGCGGCTATGATTTGTTCGGTGCATTAAATGCCCGCCCGGAACTGTTTGAGCGGTACGGCGGACATGAGCAGGCAGCCGGACTGACGATCAGGCAGGAGAGGATTGGTGAGCTCGAAGCAGCTCTCTGTGATCCTGACAATGCGCCTGACGATGAGATTCTGGTCGAAAAGCTGTCGCTTGACATGGTGCTTCCGTTTGCGCGCTGCAGTGAGGAACTGGTCGATGAGCTGAAAATGCTTGAACCGTGCGGAATGGGCAATCGCAAGGCACTGTTCGGGGCCAGACATGTAAAAGTTTCAAAAGTAAGGATTATGGGACGCGAACGTCGTGTTCTCGCATTTGAAGGCGATGACGGATCCGGTACTGTTATGAACTGTGTCTGTTTCGGCGATGTTCAGGAGCTGATCGACAAGATCAGGGAGGAATCGGGTGTCGATCCGGTTTCCGCCGATCAGTCAGAACTCGAACAGTTGAGGCTGACACTGGCTTATACGCTGAACATCAACGAGTACAACGGGCGCCGTACACTTCAGGCGATCGTCGGCGATGTCCTGGTCGAATCCTAGAAAGGAGGTCATGACATGGGTCAGGGTGATGTATTAAACCGAGAAGAGTGTATCAGGATCATTTCCGATCCCAAAAATACAATGCATCATTATGGCGGTCTGGTTGAACAGATCTGCACGGATCCTGATATCCTTTTTGATGCGCTGACTGCCCGTGTCAGGATCTATTACCGTGATGACGACTGCGCCCTCCTCAAAAAAGCCTACGAGGTCGCGCAGCGTGCGCACGGAGACCAGAAGCGCAAGTCCGGAGAACCTTATATTATCCATCCTCTCTGGGTCGCCATTCTTCTCGCTTCCCTCGAAATGGATCAGGAGACGATTGCGAGCGCGATCCTTCACGATGTGATGGAAGATACCGATATCACAGTCGGAGAACTGCACGAAACGTTCGGCGAAGACATCGTATCACTTGTCGACGGTGTAACAAAACTCGGTCAGATCGGCTACTCCGCCGACAAGATCGAGGAACAGGCCCAAAACCTGAGAAAAATGTTCCTTGCGATGTCAAAGGATATCCGTGTGATCATCATTAAACTCTGCGACAGACTTCACAATATGCAGACGCTTCAGTTTATGCCTGCAGCCAAGCAGAGGGAGAAGGCGGAAGAAACACTTGATATTTATGCACCGATCGCAGGCCGTCTCGGCATTTATCAGATGCAGTCAGAACTCGACGATCTGGCTCTGCGCTATCTTGAACCTGAAGCCTATCAGGATATTTTAAACCAGCTGAGCCAATACCATGCACAGCGCGATTCATATCTTGACCGGACTGTCAAAGACGTTTCAGAGCATATCAGTAAAGCCGGAATCAAGGCGCGTATTTACGGCCGTGTCAAGCATGTCTTCTCGATTTATAAAAAGATGGTTCAGCTGAACAAAGACAGCGTTGATCAGATCTACGATATCTTTGCGGTCCGCATTATCGTCGCGGATGTCAAAGACTGTTATGCCGCACTCGGGGCGATCCATGACATGTATACGCCTGTTCCGGGGCGGTTCAAAGACTATATTGCGATGCCTAAGCCCAATATGTATCAGTCACTTCATTCGACACTGATCGGCAAGGAGGGCAAACCGTTTGAGATCCAGATCAGGACCGAAGAGATGCACCGCGTCGCTGAATACGGTATCGCTGCTCACTGGCAGTACAAGGAAAGCGGCGGTTCCGAGAAAAAAGCTGCCGACGGCAATGATGAGGCTAAACTGACCTGGCTGCGCCGGATCCTTGAATGGCAGCAGGATACCGCGGACAACAAGGAATTCATGAACATCCTGAAGGGAGATCTGGATCTGTTTTCGGGTGAGGTCTACTGTTTTACGCCGACCGGTGATGTCAAGACACTCCCGGCCGGCTCAACGCCGATCGATTTTGCCTATGCGATCCATTCGGCTGTCGGCAACAAAATGGTCGGAGCCAGAGCCAACGGCAAACTGGTGCCGATCGACTACACGATCAAGAATGGTGACAGGATCGAGGTCATCACTTCTCAGAACACCCGGGGGCCGAGCAGAGACTGGCTTAAGATCGTCAAGAGCACACAGGCCAGAAGCAAGATCAATCAGTGGTTCAAAAAGCAGTTTAAAGAAGAGAACATCGTCAAGGGCCGCCGGATGGTCGAGAATTACTGTCGGGAGAAACGGTACAATATCGATGAACTGCTGGTTCCCGAATACATCAATGAGGTGCTCAAAAAATACCGCTTTGTTGACTGGGACGCCGCATTAGCTGCTGTCGGACACGGCGGTATCAAGGAAGGCCAGATCATCAACCGTCTGCGCCAGGCCTACCGGAATGATCACAGGAATCTGATCTATGAGGAGCAGGTCGAAAAGCTGGCGGCCGAAGGAAAAGACAAGCGCGAAAAAATTCTGAAATCGAAGAGCGGTGTCATGGTCAAAGGTGTCGACGACATGGCTGTCCACTTTTCCAAATGCTGCAACCCGGTTCCCGGCGATGAGATCTGTGCATTTATCACACGCGGCCGAGGAATGTCGATCCACCGGACCGATTGCCAGAATATCATGAATCTGTCGGATATTGAGAGAGCGCGTGTACTTCCGGCCGAATGGGTCGACGCTTCGCAGATGGAAGGCGGATTCTATCAGGTCGATCTCTCGATTTATGCGAACAATCGCAAAGGTCTGCTGATGGATCTCGCGAAAGTCTTTGTCGAGAACGGCGTCGATCTGACACAGCTGAATACGAAAGTCAGCAAACAGGATACAGCGACGATCGAAGTCAGTTTCGGCGTTAAAAACAGCGATGAAGTTCAGGATATCATGAACAAACTGAAACAGGTCAATGATGTGATCGATATCAGAAGACCGGTATCGTAGCGGGGACATGAGGGTGGATATCAGGACATGCGAGCTTGGAATGCTTGCGACTAATTGCTATATCGTCGGCAGCGGGGAACGTTTGCTGATCATCGATCCGGGCGACTGTCCTCCGGGTTTCATCGATGCTGTTGAGGCTGACGGACGCACTCCCGAAGCGATCCTGCTGACACATGGTCACTATGATCATTTCCTCGGTGTCGATTCGATCGCCGGGCATTTTCATCTTCCGGTCTATGCGCTGGACAAAGAAAAACCGGCTTTGGAAAACTCACAGATCAATCTGTCAAAAATGTTCTCCGGGAAAGATGAGGCACTGACGACACCGATCACCTATTTTTCGGAAGGTGACATACTGGAACTGGCGGGAATGAAGATCCGTACGATCTGGGTGCCCGGACACTCACCCGGCGGCTGTTGTTACTATATTTCCGAAGAAAATGTGCTGTTCTCAGGTGATTGTCTGTTCTGCGGAAGTATCGGGCGAACCGACTTTCCGCAAGGGGATTATGAGGCGCTGATTTCGACGCTCAAGAATAAAATCCTGATCCTGCCGGATGATACTCAGGTTTTCCCCGGACACGGACCAGGCACAACGATCGGATATGAACGCGTCAGCAATCCGTATCTGGCGCGATGATCGAAGTTCGATGCGGCAACAGGCGGCTCGCATATGACGCCTATCATATTACAGCAGCTTTCTTTCCGGAGGCGGTGCTGAGAGGACAGATCAGACAGATCCCGACCGACGGTGAAGACGGGGGAATTGAGATCCGCATCGATGAACGGACGGCAGCAAGGATCGATTCAGACGATAAGCTTGCAGCCGGCTGTATGCTCTATGATGCATTAGCCATGGAAACAGGGCGGACACTACCCTGGGGGATCCTGACCGGAATCCGCCCGACTAAGATCATCCGGCGATGGATCACTGACGGTATCAGTGATGACGAGTGCATCAGAAGGTTTTCGGAAGACTATCGCGCCGACAGAGAAAAAGCCGCTCTTGCCCTTGCGATCGCCAAACGGGAACTGGATTACCTGAAAAAGGTCTTTGACGCCTGCAAAGGCAGACCGGGCGTCTGTCTGTATATTCATATTCCGTTCTGTCCGTCGCGGTGCCGGTACTGTTCGTTTGCATCGGTTCCGGCAGACCGGAATGCGGAGATGATCAGTCCGTATCTGGAATCACTCAGAAAAGAGATGCGGGCGATCGCGCCGCTGATCGCCCGCCGTCCTGTCAGTTCTGTCTATATCGGTGGAGGAACGCCGACTTGTCTCGATAAAGAGCAGCTTGACTGCCTGCTGACAACAGTCAGGGATCTGTTCTGCGCGGATCAATGTGAATGGACTGTCGAGGCAGGCAGACCGGATACGATCACAGCGGAAAAACTGCGTGTTATGAAACATGCCGGAGTCACCAGGATTTCGATCAATCCGCAGACGATGAATGACCGGACACTCGAACGGATCGGACGCGGTCATACAAGCGCACAGGTGAAAGAAGCCTTTGCAATTGCCAGAAAAGCGGGATTTACAAAGATCAATGCTGATCTGATCGCGGGACTCGACGGGGAAACGATAGAAGATTTCAGAGAAACGCTGCAAAAGATCGGTGAATGCGGACCCGATCATCTGACCGTTCATTCACTGGCTGTCAAGCGGGCTTCGATCCTGGGGCAGCAGGAAGAGAAGCGAGTAACAGGTGCCGTTGAGGTCGTGAAAATGTGCGATGCGGCGCGGGAGTGGGCAGAAGACCACGGTTTAAAACCGTATTACCTGTACCGCCAGAAGAATATGAGCGGAAACGGCGAAAATGTCGGCTATGCTCCGGAAGGCGGGGGATGTCTGTACAATATCCTGATCATGGAGGAAGTTCAGGATATCATCGCTTTCGGTGCCGGTGCGGTATCAAAATTTGTTGATCAAACGGATCAGGCCGGCAATCAGCGTATTGTGCGGGTCGACAACGTCAAAGATCCGAAACTGTATATCGAAAAACTTGAAGAAATGATTCAGCGAAAGGAACAGATTCTATGTTGACAAAGAAACCGGTCACCGGTATGCGTGACATGATGCCCGACGAGATGGAGGTCAGGAATTATGTCCTGAATACGATCCGTGATGTCTATACCGGCTATGGATTCATACAGATCGAAACACCCGTCTGTGAACATCTGAGCAATCTGATGAGCAAGCAGGGCGGCGACAATGAAAAATTGATTTTCAAGATTCTGAAAAGAGGAAAGAAGCTTCACCTTGATACTGCCGAAACTGAAGAGGATGTCTCGGACATGGGTCTTCGTTATGATCTGACCGTTCCGCTTTGCCGGTATTACAGCGCACACAAGGAAGAACTGCCATCACCGTTCAAGGCGCTTCAGACAGGCCCGGTATGGCGCGCTGACAGGCCGCAGAAGGGACGTTTCCGCCAGTTTGTCCAGTACGACATCGACATTCTCGGCGAGCCGTCTGAGATCGCTGAGATCGAGCTGATCCTCGCAATGACCGATGTGCTCGATAAGCTGACGTTTAAAGATTTTACGATCCGGATCAACGACAGGAGGCTGCTTTTCGCGATGGCGGAATATGCCGGTTTCCCGGAAGATGAGTATGAATCAGTGCTGATCACACTCGATAAGATGGACAAGATCGGTATGGACGGCGTGCTGGCCGAGTGGCGTGAGAAAGGATATGCCGATTCGTCGATCGAGCTCTTCTCAAATCTGCTCGCTCAGATCACCAGAGATCAGGCCGGTATTGAGATCTGCCGCAAAGCACTGACAGGCATTCTGGATCCGGCCGTCTGTGACAGCCTGAACAAGATCATCTCTGTCGTGGGACAGGTATCCCGGGCAAAAGTCGACCTGGTCTTCGATCCGACACTTGTGCGCGGTATGGGTTACTATACGGGAACGATTTTTGAGATCGCAATGTCGGAGGCTGAGGTATCGGTCGGCGGCGGAGGCCGCTATGACAAAATGGTCGGAAAATTCACCGGACAGGATGTACCGGCCTGCGGTTTTTCGATCGGTTTTGAAAGGATCATGATGGTACTGATGGAAAAAGGCTTTGTACCGCCTGATCAGAGGATGAAAAAGGCTCTGCTGCTTGATAAGAAGCTTGACACCGAAGCGCTGATCAAAGTGTTCGGCGAAGCGCAGGAAGAGCGCAGCAGCGGAAAGACGGTCAACATCACGAATATGAAAAAGAACAAACGTTTCCAGATGGAGACGTTAAGTGAACAGGGTTACACCGATATACAGGATATTTACAGCAAGGGAGAGTAATGACAATGGCTGAATCAATGACAGGACTTAAGAGAACGCACCGCTGCGGCGAACTGAGCGCGGCCAATGCCGGCGAGCGCGTGACCGTGATGGGATGGGTGCAGAAGAACCGCAACAAAGGCAGTCTGGCCTTTGTCGATCTGCGTGACCGTACGGGTATCCTTCAGCTCGTGTTTGAAGAAGGATCGACTGATCCGGCCGTTATGGCGAAAGCGGCAGCACTTCGCGCGGAGTATGTGATCGCGGCAGTCGGAACCGTTCAGAAACGAGCGGGAGCTGTCAATGACAAAATCGCAACCGGAGAGATCGAGATCGCGGTCGAAGAACTGCGGATCCTCGCGGAAGCTGACACACCGCCGTTCCAGGTCGAAGAGGACAGCAAAACAAAGGAAGAGCTTCGTCTCAAATACCGTTATATCGACTTGCGCAGACCTGATCTGCAGCGCAATCTGATGCTGCGCCACCGTGTGACGACACTGACGAGACAATTCCTTGAGAAAGAAGGCTTCCTTGATATCGAAACGCCGATCCTCTGCAAGAGTACGCCTGAGGGCGCGCGCGATTATCTTGTCCCGAGCCGGATCCATCAGGGATGCTTTTACGCACTGCCTCAGAGCCCTCAGATCTTTAAACAGCTTCTGATGTGCTCGGGCTTTGACCGCTATATGCAGATCGCTAAATGTTTCCGTGACGAGGATCTGCGCGCCGACAGACAGCCGGAATTCACACAGATCGATATGGAGCTTTCGTTTGTCGATGTCGACGATGTGATCGATATCAACAGCAGACTGATGGTCTATCTTTTCAAAGAGATCCTCGATGTCGATATCCCTTACCCGATCCCGCGTATGACGTGGCAGGAGGCGATGGAGCGCTTTGGATCGGACAAACCCGATCTGCGCTTCGGCATGGAACTGATCGATCTCTCAGAGGTCGTCAGCGGCTGCGGATTCGGAGTGTTTGAAAATGCAGTTGCGTCCGGCGGCAGCGTACGGGCTCTCTGCGCGAAAGGAGCCGGTTCGCTTTCGCGAAAGAAGATCGATAAGCTGGTCAGCTTTGTCAGAGACTACGGCGCAGGCGGACTTGCCTATATGCAGCTGGCCGAAGACGGAACGCGCAAAGCATCATTTGCCAAGTTTGTCTCGGAAGATCTGCTGGATCAGATCATCGGAAAATGTGAAGCGGAAAACGGCGATCTGATTTTGATCGCGGCCGGTACAAACAAGGTGGTCTTTGACAGCCTCGGCGCGCTTCGCGTCCATCTGGGCAAACAGCTCGGGCTGATCGATCCTTCAGAATTCAAATTCCTCTGGGTCGTCGATTTTCCGCAGTTTGAGTGGAGTGATGAACAGGGACGGTTCCTCGCGATGCACCATCCGTTTACAATGCCGTATGAAGAGGATATTCAGTATCTGAAGAGCGATCCTGCAAGAGTCCGCGCAAAGGCCTATGATATCGTGTTAAACGGCACTGAGCTTGGCGGCGGAAGCGTCAGGATCTCGCGCGCCGATGTTCAGGAAAAAATGTTCGAAGCACTTGGCTTCACACCGGAGCAGGCATATGAACGCTTCGGTTTCCTGCTTGATGCGTTCCGCTACGGCGTACCGCCTCACGCAGGACTTGCCTATGGCCTTGACCGCATCGTAATGCTGATGACTGGCGTTGATTCGATCAGAGACTGTATGGCATTCCCGAAAGTCAAAGACGCTTCTGACCTGATGAGTGAGGCACCGGGAGTTGTCGAGGACGCACAGCTTGAAGAACTCGGACTTGCGCTGCGTGAGCCTGAGAGCGAAGACTGACAGACAGGGGGACGGAAGGGTAACTGGTGTGCCCCCCGGTCTTCAAAACCGGTGTGGGGCGCCACAGGGCGTCCCGGGTGGGTTCGATTCCCACACGTCCTCGCCATAAACAAGATTATCAGGAGGAATGGTTATGTATGATGTGATCATTATCGGAGCTGGACCTGCGGGTCTGTCGGCCGGGATCTATGCGGGCAGAGCCAAACTTTCCACGCTGATCATTGAAATGGATGTCGACGGCGGTCAGATCACCGAGACAAACCGTGTTGAGAACTATCCCGGCCAGATCCCCGGCGGAGAGACCGGCGCTGAACTGGTCGAGCGAATGACAAAACAGTGCGAAGACTTTGGCTGCGAGCGGGCAAAAGATACGGTCCGCAGTGTCGAGTTCGGATCAGAGGGCGGTGCACATAAGGTGATCGGCGACAAAGCCGAATACGAGGCGAAGACGCTCATTATCGCGACCGGCGCTTCACCGAAGCCGACCGGGGTGACAGGAGAAGAAGAGTTCCGCGGCCGCGGTGTTTCCTATTGCGCGACCTGTGACGCGAATTTTTTTAAAGACCTTGATATCTACGTGATCGGCGGAGATTCATCGGCGCTCGGAGGTGCCGTCTATCTGTCCAGATTCGGCCGTCATGTCTATCTGATCCACAGAGGCAGTGAAGTGACCGGCTCTGATACGATCAAGGAACGGGTCAGAACAAGCGATCAGATCACGACGATCCCGAATTCGGTCGTGACGGAGCTTGCCGGTGACCAGCTGCTTTCCAGAATTACGATCAAAAATGAATCAGACGGCTCAGAAGAGACTTTTGAAGCCGATCCGGCAGACGGTGTATTTGGCGTGTTCTTCATCGGCACTCAGCCGAATACTGAATTGTTTGCTGCCGGTATCCTCGAGATGGATGAAAAAGGCTATATTCCGACCGATGAAGAAATGCGTACGAATATCCCGGGCGTCTTTGCAGCCGGAGATGTACGCGTCAAGACACTTCGTCAGGTCGTGACGGCAGCCAGCGACGGCGCGATCGCCGCTGTCAGCGCAGGCCATTATATCAGCGGAAAATAAAACCGGATGAACAGACAGGAACTCTACAGAAGAATCCCGAAAGTAGACCGGCTGCTTGAAGACAGCCGGATCAGAGAGCTTATCGGCCGATACGGTGATGAGCTCGTTTCCTCATGCATTCGGGAGAAACTTGACGGCTTGCGCGAAATGATCGGTAAGGCCGTGACCGGAGATGAGTTGAGCAACGAAGAAACGGAGATCACTTCGATCGTCTCCGGAATCGAGAAGAGAGTCATCGAGGCCTCTGAACCGGGTCTTAAGCGTGTGATCAACGCGACCGGCACGATCCTGCATACAAATCTCGGCAGAGCACCCATCGGCAAAGAATTCGCGGCGCGGGCTGCGGAATTGATGTCCGGATATACCAACATCGAATATGATCTTGGTAAGGGAACGCGCGGGAAGCGCGGAGGCCGCTGCGAGGAATTGATCAGACAGCTGACCGGTGCGGAGGATGCGCTGATCGTCAACAATAATGCGGCGGCAGTCCTGCTGATCCTGAACGGACTCTGCTCCGGGCGTGAAGTGATCGTCTCACGCGGAGAACTGGTTGAGATCGGAGGCCATTTCAGGATGCCCGATGTCATGGAGGCAAGCGGATGCAGACTGTGTGAGGTCGGAACGACCAACAAGACACATCTGGCTGATTATCAGAGGGCAGTCACACCGCGCACGGCTGCGATGATGAAAGTACATACAAGCAATTTCAGAGTCATAGGATTTACTGATGAAGTATCGCCAGGCGAGCTGGCTGAATTAGCCCACAGCAAGGGACTGCTGATGATCGAGGATCTCGGAAGCGGGAGACTGATCGAAACAGAGTATAACAGCCTTGGCGATGAACCGTCTGTCGCATCGTGTTTAGAAAACGGCGCTGACGTTATCTGCTTCAGCGGCGATAAGCTGCTCGGAGGTCCGCAGGCCGGGATCATTCTCGGCAAGACAGAGATCATTGAAAAACTCCGCAGCCATCCTGTGATGCGCGCGCTGCGGCCCGACAAGGTCACAGCGTCTCTGTTGGAGATGACACTGCTTGCCTATTTTGACAAAGATAACGCGTTGAAGACGATTCCGGCTCTCCGTATGGCAGCCGCTTCTGCCGAAGAGCTGACCGTAAAGGCAAACGAACTGAAAACTGCGATCGAGAGACAGTGTGAGGAAGCAGGCCGTTGTGACATCGAAGTCAGCATTGAACCGGTGACCGATCAGATCGGCGGAGGAGCGCTACCTGAAACAGCGCTTGAAGGAGCTGCTGTCCGGATCCGTTTGGGCAGACCGGCAGGGGAGGCAGAAAAGCAGGCGCTTCTCGGATGCCGGATCCCGGTCATCCCGCGTTTTGCCGATCATGATATTTATCTGAGTGTCAGAACAATCGACAGAGATGATTTCAGTATGCTTGCCGGTATGCTTGCAGAGGTCTTATGAACCATATCGTCATCGGAACAGCCGGACATGTCGATCACGGAAAGACCGCGCTGATCAAAGCATTGACCGGTCAGGACGCCGACCGGCTTCCCGAAGAAAAGAGAAGAGGACTGACGATCGATCTCGGATTTGCCTGGTGCGATCTGAGCGAGTCGGTCCGCGCCGGTTTTATTGATGTTCCGGGGCATGAGAGATTCATCGCGAACATGACCGGCGGTGTCGGCGGGATGGACATGGTCTTATTTGTCGTCGCCGCCGATGAAGGATTGATGCCGCAAAGCTATGAGCATCTGGATATTTTGCAGATCCTCGGTGTCGGGACCGGCATCATCGTGATCACACGGACAGATCTGGCCGACCGTGATACGATCAACGCGGTCAGAGATCAGATCAGCACCGAAATGGCAGGAACATTTCTAGAACAAGCGCCTGTTGTCGAGGCAAGCAGCCTGACCGGCGACGGCATCGAAGAAGTCAGATCCCATCTGCTGACAGTCTCAGAACAAATCATCAAAGAAAAATCCAATTCAGACAGAAACCATTCCTCGCTAATACCACGGCTTCCGATCGACCGCGTTTTTACGGTCAGCGGCTTCGGAACGGTCGTGACCGGAACACTGGCCGCCGGAGAGATCACCGCGGAAAGCCGGATCATGCTCATGCCTTCACAGATTCCGTGCAAGATCCGGAGAATGCAGAGCTACGGTGAAAAAACAGAGAACGCTTCTGCGGGACAGCGGCTCGCCATCAACCTGTCTAACATCAAAACCGATCAGGTACATCGAGGTGATATTATCACCGGGACAGATCAAACTGACGTTGCAGAAACCGACTGTCTGAATGTGTCGCTGATATCAGCCGGACATTCGAAGAAATCTTTTGAAAGCGGCATGCGCGTGCAAATGCTGATCGGGACAGACCGTGCGGCAGGCAAATTGTTTCTGTTCAGAGAAGCATGGCCGTTCGGACAGGTCAGACTTGACGAAACGGTCTGCGCGGCTGCAGGTGACAGGTTTATTCTGAGATCGGCTTCTCCGATGACAACGATCGGCGGCGGCAATGTGATCGAAGCAAAAGCCCGGAAATGCCGGATAAGTGATCAGAGGACGATTGAGAGACTGAAAAATAAGGCGGAAGGCAGGTTGGATCCGGCTTCGACGACAGATCATCGTCATACTGATAAACCGGAACATCTGCCCGGCAAACACACAATTCCCGAACGCTTGCGCAAACCGGCCGATTGGATCATGTCGTTGCTCAGAGAATCCGGTTATAAACTGATTTCAGTCAATTCGTTCGGGCAGGACAGATACGACGATAAGACAATCAGAATGACGCTCAGAGAGCTGAAAAAATGCGGTATGATCATACAGATCGATGAAGCTCATTATACGCCGGTTGAAATTGCCGATCAGGCAGTCACTCTGATTCGCAGGAATCTGTCTGATCACGGTGAGCTGTCGATCGCAGAACTGCGCGATTTACTTGATACCAACCGGAAGAGCGCAAGATTATTCCTTGAGTATACTGACAGGAAAAAGATCACGCGGATCAAGGGCGGGGCTGCTGTCCGCGAAGCATTTCAGTAAAGCGATCAGTCTTATAAAGATGTCAGTCCATGCTTGACGACTCAAAATAACAGTGTTATAATCCAAGATGGTTAGCAAGAGCTAACCATCTTTTTGACGATAACAGTTAGCAGAAGCTAATCAAGGGAGCTGCTGCATGCTGTCAACAGAGATACGTAAAGGAGAACAAGGGAATGGGTGAGAATTATCAGCACTTTATGGAAGTGCATGACCTTTATAAGAGCTTTGGAAGCGGAGATACCAGACAGGATGTCTTAAGAGGACTCAGTTTTTCTGTCGACAGAGGTGAGTTCTGCGTTCTGCTCGGACCGTCAGGTTCCGGTAAATCAACGCTCCTCAATATTATCGGCGGCATCGACAGCGCAGACAGCGGATATGTCATGATCGACGGTGACCGCCTCGGCAATATGAATGAAAAGGCACTCAGTTTGTACAGGCGCCGTCATCTCGGATATGTTTTTCAGCTCTATAATTTGATTGCCAATCTGAGTGTTCGCGAAAACATCGAGGTCGGCGCATATCTTTCTGATCACCCTCTGGATATCGACGATCTCCTGAAGACACTCGGACTGTGGGAACATCGTCACAAAATGCCGAATCAGCTGTCCGGCGGTCAGCAGCAGCGTGTTTCGATCGGTCGCGCAATCGTCAAGAATCCCGATATTCTGCTCTGTGATGAGCCGACAGGAGCACTTGATTATACAACGTCGAAAGAAATCCTTCAGCTGATCGAAGAGGTCAACAGGAAATACGGCAATACGATCATTATGGTCACACACAACGAGCCGATCCAGCAGATGGCTGACCATGTCATCAAACTGCGCGACGGTGTCGTGCGCACCGATACAAGGAATGAAACAAAGATCCATGCATCGGAACTTGAATGGTAGAGGATCGGGCTATGAAACAGAAAGTAAGAAATCCTCTAAGAAAAAGAATTCTTCGTGAACTGTCCGGTGAATGGCAGAAGTATCTGGTCATTGCACTGTTTCTGATCCTGACGATCGGATTTGTATCAGGCATGTATGTCGCAAACGGAAGCATGCTGAAAGCAACTGATGAAGCGCCGGCTAAATACAGGCGTGAAGACGGACATTTTGAACTCTATGAAAAAGCTGATCAGAAAATGATCGATGCACTTGAGAAAGCTGAATCGGTCACAGTTTACCGGCTTCCCTTTCGCGAACTCGAAGAAGAGATCGGTGATATAGACGGAGGGCGCGAGAAACTGAGCGAGCAGCAAAAGAAAGACATGTCAGTCAGAGTCTACCCCGTCCGAGACAAGATCAATCTTGCGAACGCTCTCTACGGAAGACTCCCGAAGAAGAACAGTGAGATCGCGATCGACCGGATGCACGGCGAAAACGCCGGCATCAAAGTCGGAGATTCAATAAGGGTCGGCGGGAAGGATTACAAAGTCTCAGGTCTTGTCTCGAACACGGACTATACGACTCTGTTCGAGAAGAGTTCAGATATGATGTTCGATGCACTGACTTTTGATATCGGACTGGTGACAAAAGAGGCATTTGAACAAATGCCCGGCCGTATCCATGAGAATTATGCCTATATGCATACGACGAAGCCCGGCAACGGGAAGCGCGATCCTGCAAAGGGCGAGAATCAGGAAAAAGCAAGAGCAGATGCCTTTGTCGAGACGCTTGCCAAAGAGGCAGTCTTAAGCGGAAACCGAATCCAGAATTACGTTCCCGCATACGCAAATCAGGCAATTCAATTCGCGCCGGAAGACTTCGGACATGACAAGGCGATGGGAGGAGTTCTGCTTTATATTCTGATAGCTGTCTTGTCATTTGTCTTTGCTATTACGATCAGCAACACGATCACTCGCGAGGCCACCGTGATCGGAACTCTCAGAGCTTCGGGCTATACACGGCTTGAGATGATCGGACATTACATGATGAGTCCGATCGTAGTCACGCTGATCGCGGCAGTGATCGGCAATATTCTCGGTTACACTGTTTTCAAAAAGATGGTCTCCGCAATGTACTATAACAGTTACAGCCTGCCGGATTACAGAACGGTATGGAGCAGCGAGGCATTTGTAAAGACAACGATCATACCGATCATATTGATGTTTGTGATCAATCTGATCGTGATTGCCGGAAAAATGCGGTTCTCGCCGCTCGCTTTTCTCCGGCGTGAACTGAAAAAACAGCGAAATAAGCGTACCATATATCTTCCTTCCTTTAAATTTATCCCACGCTTCAGGCTTCGTGTGATCCTTCAGAACCTGCCGGGGTACTTCGTATTGTTTCTCGGCATATGTTTTGTAATGGTCATGCTTGCTATGGCGGTCGGCCTTCCGGATTCCCTTGATTACTACAAAGACAAAGCTCCGGACATGATGCTCGCAGGTCATCAGACAATCTTGAAGAACACACATGATCAGACCGGACAACTCCTTAAAACGGAAGAAAAGAGCGCAGAGGCATTCTCATCAATAACCCTTGTTCACAAGTCTGAAGCGCGGGATGAAGATGTTGAGGCATACGGTATTGAAGAAAACAGCCGTTATGTCAAATCAGAAAAAATGGATCGCTTAAAAGACAATGAAGTGCTTGTCAGCGATGCCTACTCACGGAAATACAACGTGAATACAGGAGATACGCTCAAGCTGACCAGGAAATATACAGATGAAAAGTACAGATTCAAAGTAGCCGGTATATATGACTATCAGGCCGGCATCGCGCTCTTCATGCCGATTGATTCGATGCGCAGCCTATTTGATCTGGATAAGGATGAGTTTACCGGATGGTTTTCAGAGAAGCCGGTCGATGATATCGATGAGGCATATGTCCTGAACGAGGTCACTGCGCGTGATATCGAAAAGATGACAGATCAGCTGGACCACTCGATGGGGTCTTATATGCTCTATTTCCAATACTTGTGTATCCTGCTCTCAGCGATCCTGATTTTCCTGCTCACAAAACTGATCATCGAACGCAATAAGAACGCGATTTCAATGACTAAGATTCTCGGATACACGAACCGAGAGATCGCGGGAATCTACCTGACTGCAACGACATGGGTCGTGATCGTATCCGATCTGATTGCCGTATTTATCGGTTATC
>CACYEU010000177.1 GCA_902773445.1 uncultured Lachnospiraceae bacterium
ATCTTAAGCCAGTCGGGACAAGAGCTGTAAAGACTCATAAAGACTAGCGTAACTGCATTGACAAAACAGTCCTTTTCACGTAGAGTCATGGAGAGATACAAGTAGTTATAACGCAGGTCGAGATCTTATCCCGACAATGAAGTCGGTCGGCGGTGCAGCTTCTGCGGATGAAGGCGATGAAGCGTCCGGATTTGCCGGCGCGTTCGCAGCGAGCGACGCGGGTCCGATCGATTTCTCGAAAGTTCAGATCGAGCCGCTGTTTGCGGATGAGGTCGACTTCGATACATTCAGCAAGTCGGATTTCCGCGCAGTCAAAGTCCTCGCATGCGAGGAAGTGCCGAAAAGCAAGAAGCTTCTCCAGTTCAGGCTGGACGACGGTTCGGGAAATGAGCGTGTGATCCTCTCAGGCATCAAGGAGTTCTACGATCCCGAAGAGCTGGTCGGCAAGACCTGCATCGCGATCACGAACCTCCCGCCCCGGAAAATGATGGGCATCGAGTCCTGCGGCATGTTGATTTCCGCGATCCATGAGGAAGAGGGAGAGGAAAAACTCCATCTGCTGATGGTCGATCCGCACATCCCGGCAGGAGCGAAGCTTTATTAAATCGGTTTTTCGTTGAGGTATCATGATGATACTCAGACTCTTAAAAACAGGAACAATACTGCTGAAAGTGTTTTTCGTATCGGTTTTTATCGATATTGCGCTTTTGGCAGTGTTTTTCTTTGGTCCGACTAAGAGCCCGGCTCTGTGGATCCCGGTCGCCATCATATTGGGGATCATAGAGTTCATTATCTTCTGGACAGGCATTATTCTGACCTACATGACCTCAGTACAGCTGGGACTGAAAACGAGGATATGGGGCGCGATGGTCGGATGGATCCCGGTCATCAATCTGATTATGCTCGTCAAGATCATCAGAACGTGTTCAAAAGAGGTGACATTTGAGACCGGAGTCGCCGAACGGGATGCAAAGCGCAAAGGCGAACGAGTCTGCCATACGAAATATCCGATCCTGCTGGTGCACGGAGTCTTTTTCAGAGATTCTGATCATCTGAATTATTGGGGGAGAATTCCCGGTGAGCTGGAAACGAACGGAGCCGTGATCTATTACGGTGAGCACAACAGCGCTAATTCGGTCCGCGACAGCGGAAAAGAACTCGAGGCAAGGATCAGGCAGATCCTCGAGGAGACCGGGTGCGAGAAGGTCAATATCATCGCTCATTCAAAAGGCGGCCTTGATTCGAGAGCCGTGATCGATACGGCGCCGTCTCTTGTCGCAAGCCTCACGACGATCAACACGCCGCACCGGGGCTGTGAATTTGCCGACTATTTCTTCAACAAGATCCCGGAGAATCAGAAGCAGGCCATCGCCAAACGCTACAATACGCTGGCTACAAAACTCGGCGATGTCGATCCGGATTTCATCGCGGCTGTCTACGACCTGACATCGTCGGCATGCGCCAAATTCAATGAAGAGACAAAGGATGATCCGAACATTTTTTACCAGTCGTACGGCTCGGTCCTGCATAAGGCGCGGTCCGGCAAATTCCCGCTGAACCTGACCTACAATCTGGTCAAATTGTTTGACGGTGAAAATGACGGCCTCGTGGGAACCGGATCATTTCCGTGGGGAGAGAGCGCGATGCTTCTCAGAAACACCAAGACCAAGCGAGGCATTTCACACGGCGATGTCATCGATCTGAACAGAGAAAACATCGACGGATTCGACGTCAGAGAATTCTATGTGCAGATCGTCAAGAATCTGAAGGAGAAAGGATTGTAAGGAGCATTATGCCACGCAGCTTTCATATCGGCAGAAATGACCTCTTCCATGTACACACGTTCCGCTGCGGTCATGCGGAAAATGTTCCGGATGAGGTCTACATAAAGAAGGCAGTCGAACTAGGCGCAGACGGGATATGGTTCGCCGATCACACGCCGTTTCCGGGCGACCCGATCGGTCACCGGATGGATATCGAGGCGCTTCCGGAGTATTTGGATACACTGACCAGGCTGAAAGAAGAGTATGAGGACGAAATC
>CACYEU010000178.1 GCA_902773445.1 uncultured Lachnospiraceae bacterium
AGAGTCCCCTCATCGATCATTGCCGGCCTGACATAATTCTCACGGACTGCCGTCTCAGCAAATGACACAAGCGTATCGAGAGTGGCCAGTGCTGACGCAGTTGACAGGATCCGTTCGATCTGAGCTCCGATCTGATCGCGAAGCGCGCAGAACAAATCAAATTCACGGGCCGTCAGCCGATCCTGCGAACCGAGGATCTGGTCTTCGTATTCTTTAAGCTTTGGAGTAATATAGCGCTCGGCGTTGGTCAGCGTCTGTTTTCTGACATAATCATCGGGTACCAGATCCTTATAAGAATTGGTGACTTCGATAAAATAGCCGAATACTTTATTGTAACGAATCCTGAGTTTTTTAATCCCGGTCCTCTCCCGCTCCTCTTCTTCAAGAGCTGCAAGCCATCCGGTGCCTTCCTTCTTGATCTTGCGGTCGCGGTCGATCTGCTCGTCGTAACCGTCACGGATGATCCCGCCCTCGCGGATCAGTATCGGAGGATCATCGACAATACAGTCCTTGATCGCTGCTGCCGCGTCTTCAAGCACATCGATCTGCGCGCTCAGTCTGCCGAGCAGCGGCGACTCAAAACGATCAGTGATTTCACGGATCATCGGAAGCATCGACAAAGATCCGGCCAGCGCCAGCATATCACGCGGATTTGCATTGCGGTATGCCACTTTTGACGCGAGGCGCTCAAGGTCATAGATCGGGCTTAAGTACTCTTTCAATTCTTCCCGGTACAGGCTTTGATCGACCAGTTCGGCAACCGCGCTGTGACGGTTTTCGATCTCAGAACGCTTTGTCAGCGGCTGTTCGATAAACTGTCTGAGCCGTCGTGCGCCCATCGCTGTCTTCGTGTGATCGAGAACCCAGAAAAGAGAACCCTTTTTTTCTTTTTGGCGCAGTGTTTCAGTCAGTTCCAGATTGCGTCTTGATGCCGCATCGAGAGCCATGAAATCGCCCGGTTTATAGATCGTTACCGAAGTGATATGATCAAGCGAAGTCATCTGCGTGTCATTCAGATATGACAGTAATGCCCCGGCTGCTATCATCTCGGGACTGTTCGTCTCAAGTCCGACCGCTTCAACGGAAACAGTTTTGAAGTGATCAGTGATCGCCCGCACGGCCTCAGACTGTTCGAAATACCACGATTCCGTTTCAAAAAATGCTGTCCCGAACTGGTCTTTTAAGACATCGATATCCAGATCCGACTGCAGCAGACCGTGATTGTGGATCACTTCCGCCGGCTCGAATTTGGTAAACTCATCGGTAAATGACCGCGTTGAATCCAGCTCCGTCGCGATAAACTGTCCGGTCGTGATATCACAGAGTGAAACTGCATATTTACCGTTATGGTAGTAGACGCACATCAGATACTGGTTGCTTGATGCGTCGATCGACTGCATATCCAGATTGGTTCCCGGCGTCGCGATTCTTGTCACGCCGCGTTTGACAATGCCTTTAGCAGTCGCAGGGTCCTCAAGCTGGTCGCAGATCGCTACTTTGTAGCCTTTTGATACCAGCTGATTGAGATAACCGTCCAGCGCATGATACGGTACACCGCACATCGGCGCGCGTTCTTCAAGACCGCAGTCTCTTCCGGTCAGCGTCAGTGACAGTTCCTTTGAGACAAGCTTTGCATCGTCAAAGAACAGCTCATAAAAATCACCGAGTCGGTAGAAAAGAATACAGTCGCTGTACTCTTCCCGCGTCTTCATATACAGTCTCATCATCGGAGACAGTTTTTCGACATCGATATTCAAGATGACGCTTCCTCTCCTATCAGATAGAACCCTCTGTTTTCTGTGATCCTGACTTTCACAAATGTACCGATCCTGTCAGCATCACCGGCAAAATGAACGATCAGATTACTCTCCAGTCTTCCTGTGATCCATCCTTCGCGCTGCCGGTCAGTCTCTTCGACCAGTACTGTCTGAACAGTGCCTGTAAACCGTTCCGTACGCTTCATTGCCGTCCGGTGCACGGTCTCCAGCAGTTTATCGAAACGAGCCTGCGCAGTTTCCGGATCGATCTGATCATCATAAGCTGCCGCGGGTGTCTTGCTTCGTTTTGAATACAAAAATGTAAATGCATTGTCAAATCCGGCTTCTTCGACGAGAGTTCTGGTTGCCTCCGCATCCTCTTCAGTCTCGCCGGGGAAACCGACGATCAGGTCTGTCGTCAACGAAATGTCCGGAATAGCCTCTCTCAACCGGCGGACAAGATCCAGATATGCCTGTCTGGTATACTTTCTGTTCATCCGCTTGAGAACCTGATCGCTGCCAGACTGAGCCGGCAGATGCAGGTGACGGCAAATATTGTTGTGAGACGCCATCACTTCGATCAGATCATCCGAAAGATCCTTCGGATGCGAAGTCATGAACCGCAGTCTCAGATCGGGAAACTGAGACGCGATCCGATCGAGCAGCTGCGCGAAAGTCACAGGCTCATTGAGCTTTCTGCCGTATGAATTAACGTTTTGCCCGAGCAGCATGATTTCCCTGACGCCGTCATCGCAAAGAGTTGTGATCTCATCGATGATCTCAGACGGTTTTCTGCTTCTCTCTGGTCCGCGCACATACGGAACGATACAGTACGAACAATAGTTATCGCAGCCGTACATGATGTTAACGCCTGTCCTGAACGGAAACTTCCGGACTTTCGGCAGTGACTCATGGCGATCATTGACTGTTTCCGTCACTTCGATCAGCGGTTTTTCCCCGCGCAGATCGTGATCCGAGACCCGCCTGCGCAAAATATCGGCGAGCAGATCCGGGAACCGGTCGATATTGAATGTCCCGAACACGAGGTCCACAAACCTCATCTTTGTTCTGATCGTTTCGACGACTTCTTTCTCCTGCATCATGCATCCGCAGAGCGCAATGATCATCGACGGATTCTTTTTCTTATAGTTTTTAAGCTGACCAAGCCTTCCGTAAACCCGTGTGTTGGCATTCTCTCTGACGGTACAGGTATTGTAAATCACAAAATCCGCTTTCTCGGAATCAGATAACAGAAAACCTGCCTGATCGAGCACCCCGGTCAGTTTTTCGGAATCGCGCGCGTTCATTTGACAGCCGAATGTAACGACACAGGCGCACGGCCTGTGTCCGATCAAATCGCCGTATGCGGCGGTCAGATATTTCAGCGTCTTATCTTCATTCATCCTTATTTCCTTATTGTGATCAGGCCCTCATCTGTCATGATCATATCGACCGGTATGTCAGTTTCTTTCGGCTCGATCGAGGGTTCTTCCTGAAAGCTGAATGCCAGCATCACCTTAACAGTTTCGTTTTCCAAGCTGCTCAGATACCGGTCATAATATCCTTTTCCGTATCCGATCCTGTTGCCGCTTCTGTCAAACGCCAGTCCCGGTATCAGAATCAAATCTCCGTTTTCGGGACATGCTTCATGATCTGCATCGCAGCGGAACGGCTCATTGATTCCATAGAGCCCTTCGGTGACATCGCTGATCGAATCGATCAGATAAAAACCGAGTGTCTGATTCTTCCTGCACTTTGGAATCGCTACCTCTTTGCCTGTGCACAGTGCTTCGGTAATGATCTCTTTGGTATCAGGTTCCCGCGCAAGACTCATAAACGCAAAAAGACGGCCGCAATTCCGGTAAACCTCCGATGCAAAAAGGCATTCTTTGATCTTTGCGGATCTGACGGCCCATTCGTCGTCATTCAGATTTCTTCTGAGTGCGATCTTATGGCTGCGGATCTGTTGTTCTGTTGACCGGCTCATCATTGTTGTTCGGAGCCGCCGGACTCTGAACGCATCAGCTTAAAACGGTCAAGGAACCTGACGATCTTCCTGCCGCCCGGCATCATCATCAGTTCACTGCGCTTAAATACACCGAGAGCCAGCAACGCAATTACATAAACGATCACAGCGATCAGCAGAGCAATCAGTGTCGCTGCGCCCCCGAGCCTCATAAATGAGAACAGCTTGTAGAACAGGAACGAAACGAGACCCATGATCGCGGAAGCCGCAAGCGGAAGCAAAAACGTCTTCGTGAACTCCTGCCGGTAGCCGGTATAATGCCTGATCGACAGCTGATTGAAAATACACATGCAAAGCGAGAAAACAACATTTGCAAGGACGACCGCGTAGATCGTCATATGGAATACGATCAGCATGATCAGCAGTGAAACCAGATGGATCAGCAGTGAAACCGCTGCGTTTCTGACAGGAGTCATCATCTTGTCGATGCCCTGCAGCAGGGCATTTGTTACGGTTGACAGACAATAGAATACGACAGAGATCGCGCCAAGTTTCAGCATCGATGACGGCATATCGATATTGCCGTTGTACAGAAGATCGATCACAGGATGAGCATAGATCAGATAGCCGACAAAACTCGGGATTGCGATGATCATAGCAAATCTGATCGAAAGAGCCATCTTCTCAAGCATTTCATCTTTGTTGCCCTGCACTTTGACTGTCGTCATTGACGGAATGACTGAAACCGCCAGCGCGTTGGCAATTGCAAGCGGCACATTGATCAGTGTATTGTATTTGCCCGAAAACATACCGAGCATCGCCGAATAAGTTGATTCTTTGTAGCCCTGTACCTGCATCGCCTTCGCGAAGACCGCCTGATCAATAACCTGCGAAATATTGTAGATGGCTGTGCTCATGATGACAGGAGCGATCGTCAGGATCAGGACTTTAAAGATCGTTCCGTAGGATTCATCAACGACGGCAGGCTGACGCGCATAGGAATGCAGGACCTTGCGCATCATAAACAACAGCCAGAGCAGAAAGACAAGTGCAGTCAACGCACCGACAACCGTCCCGAGCGTGCCTCCTGCAGCTCCGTAAGCACCGCTGAGATTTTCGGTTGTGCCGGCCTTCTTCATTGCCATTGTTCCGACTTTGAAGAAATAGCTCGCTGCGACAAGACTGACAACAGCATTGATGATCTGCTCAAGGACCTGCGATATCGCAGTCGGGTACATTGTGCCCATGCCCTGGAAGAAACCTCTCAGCACGCCGAGAAACGCAACGATCAACAGACCCGGTGCCAGAACGCGCAGCGCATAAATCGACAAATGCATACTCATGACATGCGTCGCGATCTTATTGGCGCAAAGGAAAATGATCAAAGCGACAAGACCGCCGACAACTCCGGCAAAGATCAGTGCTGTTTTCAGAACTTTGATAATGCTCTGATGCTCATTTCTGGCTTTTCTGGCTGATACCAGCTTGGAGACAGCCAGCGGAAGTGAATATGATGTTAAGAGCAATGCGATCGAATAGATCTCAAATGCAACGCCGTAAAAGCCCTGACCTTCGTCCCCGAGGATATTGTTCATCGGGATACGATAGGCAAGGCCGATCAGTCTTGTCAGCATCCCGGCCGCCGCTAGTACAGCGCCCTGGACAAGAAAGTCATTTTTACCTTTTTTCTTTTGAGTGAAACCCATTTGTCAGTATTAATCCTTTATATCTCTTGTGATTCCCATTCCGCAGAGCAGATCTTCCTGCAGCTGCTCCATTTCAGCGGCATCCTGTTCAGTCTCATGATCATAACCGACAAGATGAAGCAGACTGTGCGCGATCAGAAATGCACATTCTCTCTTGACCGAATGGCCGTATTCTTTCGCCTGACTCACTGCCCTCTCAGCGTTGAGAGCAATGCTTCCCAGAAGCAGATTTCCGGTTCCGGGATCAAGATCGCCATGATCTGAAAGCTCTGGAAGGACTCCGGGAGTCTCAAAGGCAAGGTTCGGGAATGACAGAACATCAGTCTCCCTGTCTATATCACGGAAGTCGCGGTTCAATACACGGATCTCTCCTGAATCACAGATCAGCAGATCAACATCTGCCTCTCTTCCGCCGTCGGCAAGCTGCATCACACGCGTCAGAAGTCCGTCAGCGATAGCATTAATATCATCAGGCAATTCAACGCTGGTTGTTCGATCGATGTTTACGCTCACCGGCTCTTCCTCCCGACAGCTTTGACTCATATGCTTCATAAGCATCAACAATTTTCTGAACGAGCGGATGTCTGACTACGTCTTTGCTGGTCAGCTCTCTGATGTCGATCCCCTCGATCTTTTTAACAACACGCACCGCGATCGTCAGACCTGAAACTGTTCCTGGCGGAAGATCTTTCTGGCTCATATCACCGGTCACGACAACTTTCGATCCGAATCCGATTCGCGTCAGAAACATTTTCATCTGAGCCGGCGTCGTATTCTGCGCCTCATCCAGTATGATAAACGCGCGGTCAAGCGTACGGCCGCGCATATACGCGAGCGGCGCGACTTCGATCAGTCCGCGTTCTGTGTTTTTCATATACTGTTCGGCGCCCATGATCTCATACAGCGCATCATAGAGAGGACGCAGATAAGGATCGACTTTGCTCTGCAGGTCGCCGGGCAGAAACCCGAGATTCTCTCCTGCTTCAATCGCAGGTCTCGTCAGAATGATCCTGTCGACTTCGTGATTCTTGAAAGCTGTGATCCCGAGCGCCATTGCCAGATATGTTTTTCCCGTACCGGCCGGCCCGAGCCCGAATGTCACCATGTTCTTACGTATCGAATCGACATAGTGCTTCTGACCTAGTGTTTTAGGCGCGATCGGCTTGCCGGCAAGTGTATGACAGATCACATCGTCTTCCATCTCAGCAATCGAAACTGGTTCGTGATCTCTCGCAACGGATATCGCGTAATTGACGCGCTGCGCATCGATCATTTTTCCTTTCTCGCTGAGATCAGCTAACTGATTGATCACATTTTGAACATGCCGGATATTCAGATCATCACCGGCGATCGAGAGCACACCGTCGCGAAACGAAAGCGACACACCGAACTCTTTTTCGATCTGCTTCGCATAGCGGTCAAACTCTCCGAAGACGGCCTGCGCTGTCTTAGCATCGATTCTAAGTTTTAACTGATTGTCTGTCTCTGCCATGTCTCTATTTGTCGAACGCCTCTGGTAACAGTTCTCTCAGACTGAAGGCCTTTTTACACTCCGTGGTTCCCAACAGGATCTTGAAGCTGTCAGGATCGCAGAACTCGGTCATGACCTGGCGGCATACTCCGCACGGTGTACACTGTTTGTCCGGTTCCCGACCTGCTTCTCCTCCTGCGACAGCGATCGCCCTGAATTCATGCACACCTTCACTGATCGCCTTCGCAAAGGCAGTTCTCTCTGCACAGAGCGACGGTGAATACGCAGCATTTTCGATATTGCAGCCGGTGTAGACTTTTCCGTTTTCAGCTAAAAGCGCAGCGCCGACAGCAAAACCGGAATACGGGCAATACGACATTTCTCTGGCCTTTACGGCTTCCCTGTACAATTCTTCGAAACTGGTCATGCGGCTATTCCCCGTCTTTCATCAGCTGCCTCATAGCTTCGATCGCAGCTCTGATCGCGGTTGTCGTGTCATGAACCTGCTCATTCGGAAGACCTGCTTTTGCGCGCTCCTGATTGGCGATCGTCAGAAGCACGGTCCCCATCCGCACACCGAGATAAGATGCAACTGTAAACAAAGCCGCCGATTCCATCTCGGAAGCCTTGACGCCGAGTTTGCACCAGGCATTCCATTTATACTGCAGCATGTCAGCTGTCGGAAGTTTCTCGGGTTCGTGCTGTCCGAAGAAAGCATCCTTGCATTGAACGACGCCAGTATGATATGGGGAATCAAGCTTTTCGGCAGCCTTCACAAGTGCCGTGACAACACCGTAATCAGCGACAGCAGGAAATTCGATCGGCGCGTATTCTCTGCTGGTGCCTTCCATTCTGATCGCACCTGTCGCGATCACAAGGTCACCGCCGCAGACATTGGTATCGATACCTCCGCAGGTTCCGACACGTATAAATGTATGCGCACCGCATTTGGCGAGTTCTTCGATTGCGATCGATGCGGAAGGTCCGCCGATACCGGTCGATGTGACACTGATCTTTTTGCCGTCG
>CACYEU010000179.1 GCA_902773445.1 uncultured Lachnospiraceae bacterium
CTCCTGCCGCAAAAATGCGATGCGCGCGGTATCGCCACTCTCGCTCTGTGGCAGACGATCCTGCAGTACATTTTTTTCTATATAGGATTAGCGCACGCCTCGGCTGTACGCTCGTCTGTATTGAGCGGAACGACGACGTTCATGATGATCCTGCTGGCTGTCTTTGTCTTTCATTATGAAAAGATGACGCTGCGCAAAGTGTGCGGCTGTGTGATGGGCTTTGCGGGTGTTGTTTTGATCGAGACAGTGGGGCGGCCTATCAAATTGGGATTTGCGGTTACAGGAGAGGGATTTGTCCTTGTGTCATGTTTCGCTGCGGCTATGGCGTCGTGCCTGATCAAGAAATATAGTCAAAAGACAGATCCTGTTTTGCTGAGCGGTTACCAGTTTATGCTTGGCGGTGTTGTTCTGACGATCGGAGCGCTCTGTGCCGGCGGACACCTGAAAGCGTCGGGGCCGTCTTCGGTCCTGCTGATTCTCTATATGGCTTTTATCTCGTCGGCTGCGTACACCTTGTGGGGATTGCTGCTCAAACATAATCCGGTCAGCAAGGTGTCAATGTTTAATTTTGTGATCCCGGCGGCGGGAGCGATTATTTCGTCAGTCGTGCTTGACGAGAGAAATCTGTTTAATATCTACACTCTGTCCGCACTGATCCTGATCTGCGCAGGAATCGTGGTGGTTTTCCGGAACAGATCAGAATGATGCGGAACCGGTTTTGTGCGATCTGCGCAAAATGATATAATATAGATGCCGGCTGCCGGAGCAGAGAATTTTCGAAAAGTACCGTTCCGGAGAGAATATTTGAATGATGATAAATAAAAGGAGAACTGTTATGGATCTGATACCAAGTTTTTCAGTTGACCACAGAAAAGTCATACCGGGGATCTATGAGAGCAGGGTCGATATACTCGGCGATGAGACAGTCACGACATTTGACATTCGCATGAAAACGCCGAACAAGGAGCCGGCCATCGCGCCTGCAGCGATGCATACGATCGAACATATCATCGCAACTTATCTCAGGAATGATCCGGAATGGAAGGATAAACTTGTCTATTGGGGACCAATGGGATGCCTGACCGGATTCTATATGATCGTTAAAGGACGTCCGACCGCGGCAGAAATGTATCCGGTCATGCTTGAATCCTTCCGTTATCTGGCGGAATATGTGGGTGAAGTCCCGGGCGCATTACCCGAAAACTGCGGCAATTATCTGATGCACGATCTTCCGATGGCAAAATGGGAAGCTGCGAGATATGTCGAATACCTGACAACCGCTGACAAAGATCTGATCTTCGAATATCCGAAGACCGAAAAGCTGAAACTGGATGACGGACAGGAGTTCTTTGATTCGTGACATAGGCTCACGCGTACCCGTTTATCCGATAAATTCTGTATAGACTGATTTCGCGCGGTTCGGATCATCCACGTTTTTAATGATCGCGCGCCCGTTTTTAAAGAGCTTGATCCCTATATCTTTGTTCTCAAAGTCAAGCGTGAATTGGCTGACGGCTACGCGGCCCAGCGGAGCCAGTTTCTGCGCGTAGTCATCAAAATCGATATCACCCGGTTCTTCCGGGATGATCTGTACTGCGTTTCGACCGCACAGACTCACGGCCTGCATTCCGAGGCTTTTTCCGTAATAGCTGTATTGTCCGTGTACACATACAGGACAATCGGGATCTTTTGCGACAGAGATTTCATCGATCTGGTTTTCCCAGAGATCGATACAGAGCAGTGTTTTCCGGAGCATTCCGTTCCCGGTCAGGTATTTGAGGGCCTCTGCGCACTGATAGGATGAGATGATCGATGTCGTTGAGGCGAGAACACCGGATGTCGCGCAAGACTGGCCGGTGCCTTTATTGTCCGTGCCCGCCAGACAGCAGAAACAGGGCTGATCATCGCCATAGATGAAGTTCATCGTCATCCCGTTTGCTCCGATCGCCCCGCCATAGATCCATGATTTCCTGTTCGCGCGGCAGGCTTCGTTGATCAGATAGCGAGTTTCAAAATTGTCGGTCGCGTCGAGTACCAGATCGACATCAGAGATCAGCGTATCCGCCGTGGAACTGTTGAAATCGGTAATCATTGCCTCAATTTCGATTCCGGAGTTGGCTTCCGCCAGATGTCTGCGTGCCGCTTCGGCTTTCGGCAGAGCTTCAGCGGCGTCTTTCTCCGTATAAATGATCTGCCGCTGCAGATTGGACAACTCGATATAATCACGGTCGACGATCCGGATAAATCCAACTCCGGCGCGCGCCAGATTGTTGGCTGTCACAGTTCCCAGCGCCCCGAGTCCCACAATGCAAATGCGAGAGGAGAGCAGTTTCTCCTGACCTTCCTGTCCTATTCCGAAAAAGGCTTCCTGTCTGCTGTACCGGTCACTCATCTGTCCGTTCTCCTGTTTCGGTGTTAAAAATGCAGACGCCGGGATTCTTAAGCGGCTGCATGCTGAATATGTTTCGTCTGTATTGTATTGGTATACGCCTAGCATGTCAATAGGTTATTGCTCGACGCCCATATGTGGTATAATAAATAAAACTCGCAGCAGGGAGATTTCAGAAGCATATAATAATACACAATAAGGAGTGTTTGCGATGCCCGATAATAAGAATAATCTGACTGAGAAGGAAGCATTGGTCGAAGAGATCCGCCAGACCCGCGAAAACATTAATGCACTTATTCAAAAA
>CACYEU010000180.1 GCA_902773445.1 uncultured Lachnospiraceae bacterium
AACCTATACTAACAGAGTCAGAGTCTGCTGTGCTGCCGTTACACCAATCCGCATCACTATGTTATTCACACAGCCATTTTATTATACTATTCTCGAAATAAATGTCAAGCATGAATTTGCGGGGTTTTATCAAATGGTTTATACTCATCAATAGGAGTTACAGACAGAATGGCTAAAAACAGAAAACAGGAGCGTCAAGGCGCGGCATTATTATTTTTGACGGCGTTTATCTGGGGATCGACGTTTGTCTTGCAGCAGACCGGGATGGAGCATGTCGGGCCGTTGACATTCAATCTGGGACGCACCATTTTAGCGGCGCTCTTTGTGGGCGTATTGTGGATCGTCCTTCAAAAGGCGTCCGGGAAAGATATTTTCCCCGCTAAAGGATATGGAAAGATCACGCTTGCCGGCGGATTAGCATGCGGAGTGTGCCTGGGACTTGGAATGGGTCTTCAGCAGGTCGGCCTGAAGTATACGACGGTCGGCAAGACCAGTTTTATTTCGGCGCTCTATATCGTGATCGTGCCGCTGCTCAGAATGGCGGCCGGCAGAAAATACCGGAAGGGGATCTGGCTGTGCGTGCTGATGGCGCTTGTCGGGCTGTTCTTGCTGACAGTCTCGGGAGATAAGATCATCCGACTGGGCGATGTGATCGTGTTTGTTTCTGCTGTGGTGTTCTCATTCCACATATTGGTGATCAATCATTTCACAAAGCATGTGCCCGGTATTCTGCTTTCGTTCCTGCAGATGACAGTCGCCGCCGTGATGTCGTTCATCGGCGTTCTCGTCTTCAGAGAAGCGCCGACGCTGTCGGGTATCACACATGCCGGAGGAGCGATCCTGTACGCCGGCATCTTAAGCGGCGGTGTGGCATTTACATTGCAGATCATCGCGCAGAAGAAAGTGGATCCGGTCGTGGCGTCTCTGATCATGTGTTTTGAAGCTGTGTTTGGCGCTCTGGGCGGAATGGTTGTATTGCACGAACGCCTGTCTGTCCGCGAGTGGGCCGGATGTGTGCTTATGTTTGCAGCAATCCTGCTGGTACAATGGATGACGACCGATGAACCGCGAAAGGTTGTGTCCGGATAAACATCTCATATAAGAGTGGAGGGTATCGCTATGAAGTACAAAAGAGTATTTTTGATCGTTGTGGATTCTCTGGGAATCGGGGCCGCAAAAGATGCTGACCGTTTTGATGATGCCGGATCTGATACATTTGGGCATATCGCGGAGAAAATGGAGACATTCACGATTCCGAATTTCAGAAGTCTCGGTATCGCGAATCTGAAGACTCTTGACCGGGTCGACCCGGTCGAAGATCCCCGCGGCTATTTCGCAAAGCTTGAAGAAGCAAGCAACGGAAAAGACACGATGACAGGTCACTGGGAGATGATGGGTCTTCTGACCGAGAAACCGTTCAAGGCATTTACCGATACCGGTTTCCCGCAGGAACTGATGGACGAGCTCGAGAAGCGGACCGGCTATGAGTGCATCGGCAATATCGCGGCCAGCGGCACACAGATCCTTGACGATATGGCCGAGGACGCGATCAAAAATAACCAGTTGATCGTCTATACATCAGCCGATTCGGTTCTCCAGATCGCGGCGAGCGAGGAGACGATCGGACTCGATGAACTCTACCGCTGCTGCGAGATCGCGCGCGAACTGACGATGAAAGAAGAGTGGAGAGTCGGACGTGTGATCGCCCGTCCGTTCGTAGGAAAGAAGAAGGGTGAATTCGTCCGCACAAGCAACCGCCACGACTACGCGCTGGCTCCGCCGCAGGATACGATGATCGACGTCCTGGCCGGCGCAGGCTTCGCAACGATCTCGATCGGCAAGATTGCCGATATCTTCAATCACCGGAATATCAGCGAGGAGAATCATTCGGATTCATCTGTGCACGGCATGGAGCAGACGATCGAACACGCGGCGCAGGATTTCACGGGACTGTGCTTTGTCAACCTGGTTGATTTCGACGCGAAATGGGGACATCGCCGCAACCCGATCGGATACGGAGAGGAGATCGAGCGCTTTGATGCTAAACTCGGAGAGCTCCTGCCCCTGTTAAATGATGACGATCTGCTGATGATCACGGCCGATCACGGCAATGACCCGACTTACAAGGG
>CACYEU010000181.1 GCA_902773445.1 uncultured Lachnospiraceae bacterium
CGTCATCTATCAGGATCTGTCCCTGATCACCCACGCGATCAAAGACGGCTCCTTCTTTCATAACAAGGAACTGAATCAGGCCATGGATCATGTCCTCGGGAACAACTCGACCCTGCATCTGCTCGGGCTCGTCTCCGACGGCGGGGTTCACAGTCATATCGAGCATCTGTTCGGACTGCTCGACATGGCAAAACAGAAAGGCATCACGGATGTTGCGGTGCATGCGTTCCTCGATGGACGGGATGTCCCGCCGCAGTGTGCTGTCACCTATCTGGAACAGCTCGAAGCGTATATGAAAGAGCGCAGTCTCGGACGGATCGCGACCATTTCAGGCCGGTATTACGCCATGGACCGCGACAAACGCTGGGAACGCGTACAAAAGGCTTATGATGCAATGACACTGGGCATTGGCGAGCATGCCGCCACTGCGAAGGAAGCGGTCGAAGCCTCCTACGAACGCGGCGACAACGATGAATTCGTTCTGCCCACCTGCCTCGATCCGGCGGTGACCGTGGATGACGGCGATGCGATGATCATGTTCAATTTCCGCCCCGACCGCGCCAGAGAAATTACGCGGACGTTTGTGGATCCGGCGTTTGACGGATTCGCACGGCAGAAAACAATCGATGACCTCTGCTACATCTGCATGACGGAATACGACGCGACCCTTCCCAACGTGGAGATCGCGTTCAAACCGGAGACCTACAAAAACACCCTTGGCGAATACATTTCCTCACTGGGCGGCCGGCAGCTCCGCATCGCAGAAACCGAAAAATATGCTCATGTCACCTTCTTCTTCAATGGAGGTGTGGAAACGCCAAATCCGGGAGAAGACCGCATTCTGATCCCCTCTCCGAAAGTGGCCACCTATGACCTGCAGCCCGAGATGAGCGCATACGGGGTGACGGATGCACTGCTCGAGAAAATCGACGAAGACATCTATGATGTCATCATCCTGAACTTTGCCAACTGCGACATGGTCGGCCATACCGGTGTTCTCGAGGCGGCTGTGGCAGCCGTCGAAGCTGTCGACAAATGTGTCGGCAGGATCGTGGACCGCGTCCTGGCAAAAGGCGGACAGATGCTGCTCACCGCCGATCACGGAAACGCAGATGTCATGATCGACGAAAACGGCGGACCTATGACAGCGCATTCCCTCAATCCCGTTCCGCTGATTCACATTGCCGAGAATGCCGCCCCGCTCGCGGACGGCGGCCGTCTGTGCGACCTGTCGCCGACGCTGCTCGATATGATGGGGCTTGCGATCCCGCCGGAAATGACCGGCCGCAGCCTGCTTGTCAAAGACTGACAGCAAATCGTATAACCATTCAAAAACAGACCGCCTGACAAAGGCGGTCTGTTTGATTTTGAGGGTAATACCTCAGCGGTATGTTTCGGGTTCGGTCAACGTCTCATCGTACGGACATAGTTCTCAATGATATCGACCGCATTGTCAATGCCGACACGCGTGCTGTTAATGCACAGATCGTAAGCACGCGAATCGCCCCACTTGATATTGCTGTAGAAATTATGATAAGCCTTTCTGGTCTTATCCATATTCTTGCAGGCGGTCATGGCTTTCTGCTCCGACATATTGTATGTGGCTGCGATGCGTTTTGCCTTGGCTTCCGGTTCACCGAGGATGAAAAAGCTCATCCTGTTCGGGTTATCTTTCAGCACATATTCGGCACAGCGTCCGACGACGACGAAAGACTTACCGGCATCCGCCTCCCTCTTGATGTAATTGAATTCCGCATAGTCGATGCGTCCCTGTCTGTCAAACCAGTCGGTTCCGATCATCGATACGGACGGCATCGTAAGCGGGGAACTTTCATCAAACAGCACCTGATCGCGTGCGATGATATGATCCCCTTTCAGCGCTGTTGTGAAGTACTCCTTGTCATAGACCGGGATTCCAAATCTGGCGGCGATTTTCTCGGCGATCTCCAGACCGCCGCTGCCAAATTCACGGCCGATCGTGATGATGAGCTGTCTGTTATCCATAGTGCACCTCCTAACAAACGATACGCCTTCCTTGCCTCGTCGGGACCGGCGCTGATAGAATCGCTAATTCATTAGGAACTAACTATCTTACGAAAGTATTATATCACAATATCAGATTATTCTGTGTATTTATTTAAGATCTTTTCCGC
>CACYEU010000182.1 GCA_902773445.1 uncultured Lachnospiraceae bacterium
AATGAAAGTAGTATTTTGGTCTAATATCTATACCCGCCATCAGGAATCACTGTCCGGCGCATTTGCCGGGATGGCGGAAGAGTACACATTCATTGCTGAAACAGAAGAAAAGCAATCGCTGGAACTTTTGGGAAAGACTGCCCGGAAAGAGCCGGCTTTTGTACATCACGCGACTTCCGGAAACAGAAAGAAGCTGATCCGGTGGGTGACTGAGAACGCGGATGTAGTAATACTGGGAGTACCTGCTCCCGATCTGGTTTATGCCTGTTTATTGAAAAGGATCCTCATTTTCAGATATTCTGAACGCCCGTTTAAAGACGACATGTCTGCTGTAAAACGAGTGATCAGGGCTCTTCGTTGGAGAACCTGGAATCCGCCGGGAGCCTCCATCTATTTGCTCTGTGCCGGCGCCTATACAGCCGGTGATTACCTTAAGATCGGAATGTTCAGGAACAGAACTTTTAAATGGGGATATTTTTCGGAGTTCAAGAGGCGCCAAAATATTGAGAAGCTTTTAAATGAAAAGAATTACAGCCAGATTCTCTGGGCAGGACGGCTGTTGGATTGGAAACATCCCGAGGCAGCCTTATATCTTGCCAAAGAGCTGTCAGAAAAAAGTATTCGCTTTCATCTGAAGCTGATCGGCAGCGGTCCGATGAGGCCTGAACTCGAAAAGCTGCGCAAGACTCTGAATATCGAAAAATATGTCGAAATGCTAGAAACTGTTTCGCCGGAAAGGCTGCGGGAGATCATGGAGCAGAGCGGGATCTTTCTGATGACCAGTGACAGGCGCGAAGGATGGGGAGCAGTTGTCAACGAAGCAATGAGCTGCGGCTGTACTGTAATCGGGTCTTCTCAGGCAGGCTCTGTTCCGTTTTTGATCAAATCCGGGACTAACGGATGCCTATATCGCTATGGTGATCAGGCGGGATTCTTTAAAACGGCAGAAAGTCTCTTACAAAATCCGCGGAGGCAGAGAGAAATGGGAGAAGCTGCCTGCCGGACAATTGAGACAGAGTGGAATGCAGAGGAAGCGGCCGGCAGATTCATGAAACTGGCAGAGAGTATTTTGACGGGACGCAGCCCGGATGAATATGAGAGCGGCCCATGCAGCAGGGCATCTTTGATATCGGAGGATCAGAACTTACATGACTCTGAAGGGAATGAAAAAAAGGATCGGCCTGTTCCTGACTAATCATATATTTGCCGGAACGCGGTGCTTTGAAATCAAGAGAAGCCTCTTAAACTTCGCGGGATTCCGGATTGGCGGCCAGACGAAGGTCGTCGGACCGGTGTTCATAACGGGAAATCTGACGGTTGGCGAAAACTGCTGGATCGGATGTAATCTGAAGGTTCACGGCAATGGAAATGTTGTGATCGGGAATAATTGCGATCTGGCACCGGATGTGACTTTTGTTACAGGTTCTCATGAGATTGGAAGCCGCATAAGGCGGGCCGGAGAGGGCTTTAATTCAGATATTATGGTTGGAAACGGCTGCTGGATCGGAGAAGGGGCAGGCATCATGCCCGGAGTGCAGATTGGTGACGGCTGCGTCGTGGCGGCACGCGCGTGTGTCACGGAAAATGTGCCCGAAGACTGCCTGACAGGAGGGGTTCCTTCCAAAGTGATCAAAAAGCTGGAACAGGATACTTGATGGGAATGCGCAAAAGACTGTTAGAAAATCGCGAGATCATAAATGCCGGCTGGATCATCTCCGGACGAGTGCTCAATAAGCTGCTTGCTTTTGTTGTAGGAATTCTCACGGCCAATTATCTCGGGCCGTCCAATTACGGACTGATCAATTATGCCACAGCATATACCACTTTCTTCGCATCGGTGTGCTCGCTGGGAATCAACTCTGTGATCATTAAGGATTTTGTGGAGTATCCGAAGGAACAGGGGACAGCGATCGGGACTTCTCTTCTTATGAGAGCAATTTCAAGTATACTCTCTGTGATCATGATCGTAGGGATCGTCTCTATCGTTGACCGGGGAGAGAAAGCCACCATGATCGTAGCTTTGCTGTGCAGTCTTGGTCTGGTGTTTCAGATATTTGACACTCTGAACTGCTGGTTTCAGTCCCGGCTGGAGTCAAAATATCCCGCAACCGCCGCGATCATATCCTATGCGATCGTATCAGCGCTGAAAATTGTTCTGCTGATACAAAAGAAAAATATTTACTGGTTTGCGGCCGCGGCATCCATCGAGTATCTGATCACAGCCGTTTTTTTGATCGGTGTTTACATCAGGAAGAAAGGCCCTGCGCTGTCTGTATCTTTTCGAAAAGGGATTGATCTGCTCAAAAGCAGCAACAGCTTCATCGTTGCAGGCTTAATGGTGTCAATCTATGCAAGCGTCGATAAGCTCATGCTGAGACACATGATGGATGACAGTGCTGTCGGCAATTACGCAATTGCGATCTCGCTGAGTACGACATGGGCATTTGTACTCTCCGCGATCATTGATTCACTTTCTCCCGGAATCATGAAACTCTACCACAAGAACAGAGAGCGGTACGAGAGAAAGAACAGACAGCTCTATGCGATCGTCTTTTATGTTTCCTGCGCAGTGTCCCTTATTATTTGTATATTCTCGGCGCCTGTCATCCATGTGCTGTATAGGCATGCTTACGATGGTGCGATTGTTCCTCTCAGGATCGTCGTCTGGTATACGGCCTTTTCTTATTTGGGAGTTGCGAGAAATACCTGGATGGTCTGTGAGAACAAGCAGAAATATCTGATGGGCCTGTATGCGATTGCCGCAGGATTGAATGTGATCATGAATGCGGTCATGATCCCTGTCTGGGGAGGGGCCGGAGCTGCTATGGCATCGCTGCTCACACAGATCTCAACGACGATGATCATACCGCTGTTTATTGATGATCTTCGACCCAACACCAGGCTTTTGGTTGATGCTATCCTGCTGAAGGATGTGTTCCACTGAACAGAGACTGTAATAGGAGATTACAGAATGGAATTTGCTGATATTCACATTCACGCATTGAGCGGTGTAGATGATGGCGCCCGGACAGAGGATGAAATGTACAGTATGATCGACAAAGCTTACCGGTCAGGAACGCGGGTGATCTGCTTTACGCCACATTGCGCGCCGAAATATTTTGGATTTAACGGAGACAAAATCAATAAGTCTTTTCGAAAAGCCGCCAAATATGTTCAGAGACAGTATCCGGACACGCAGGTATATCTTGGAAATGAACTTCAATATGCCCGGGAATTCTCATCCTGGATTAAGTCCGGGGAGTGCAGAACACTAAACGATACGAGATACCTGCTTGTTGATTTTCCGTTAAATGAGGAGAAAGAAGCAATTGTGCGGGGGGTGCGCTCTGTATTAAGTACAGGATACCAGCCGATCCTCGCCCATGTGGAGAGATATACCCATCTCAACAAAGACCTCAAGACCATCTATGAGTTGAAAAGTGACGGCGCTTTACTCCAGATGGATTCACAATCGCCGGTTGGAGGATTTGGCTTTTTCGTGAAACTGGCGTCCAGACGTATTCTGAAAGAGGGACTGATCGATCTGATCTCTTCGGACGCGCACGGAGTCGGGGACAGGACACCTGATCTGTCAGCCGCATACAAATATGTTCTGGATCAGTACGGTGATAGCAGGGCGGAGAGACTGTTTGCCGCCAATGCGCTGAAAATTCTGAAAGGGAAAGACATCAGGGAGGAATTCTGACATGCAAATTGGAAAAATGAAGAGAACGTACACTCTGATTGATTTGTGGAAAATCTTCGTGAGACGTTTTTGGGCGATTCTGCTGGCTGCAGTTGTTGTAGTATCGGGAATGTATTTTTTCGTTCAAATGACATTCCAACCGGTATACAGTTCTGTGGCCACACTATATGTTCTCAGACAGGAGAACAGTCTCAACGAATCCAATATAGAGGATTTTTCACTTGCCCTGAATGTGGTGAATGACTGTACATACTTACTGAAAAGCCATGCGGTTCTCGATGAAGTGATCGAACAGCTCTCGCTGAAAACGCCTTATGAGCAGCTCAGCAGAACGATCACTACATCCAACCCCGCGAATACCAGGATTCTTGAAGTAAGGGTAGCAGCATCTTCTCCGGAGGAGGCCAAGAAAATTGTTGACTGCGTATGCCAGGTGGGCTCACAGAAAATTGAGGAGGCCATGGGCTTTAAACAGCTCAACCTTTACGAATACGGAACCTTGGAAAAAGAGCCTTCAAACAGAGTGAGCAAAACCACTTATCTCCTTGCGGGATTGTTTGCAGCTGTATTTACATACCTGTTTTTCGTCATCTATTCGCTCTTTGATACCTCCCTGCGCACAGATGAAGAAATTGAAGAGCTTCTCGGAGTCAGTATCATCGGTGATATCCCGAATGCAGAGGCTCCCAAGAACAAGCATTATGGCTATTACGGGAAAAAAGCCAAAGAGATCCATGATACTAATGCGGATGCTGCCGCTAAAGAGCAAAACGAAAATCCCGATGCGGCCCCGCCACAGGAAATGGATGAGACTGCTGATACAGAAACAGCCGCTGATCAGGAAACAGTCTCCGATCAGGAAGCAGCCGCTGACCAGGAAACAGTCTCCGATCAGGAAACAGACTCCGATCAGGAAACAGATGCGGCGGACAACCGGGAATGAGCGAGGTGCAATATGCGGAAAGTGAAGATCAGCCTGCCGGGCGATAATGACTACATGACAGAGGAAGCTTACAGAACTCTTCGGACGAACCTTCAGTTCTGCGGCCGTGACAAGAAGGTGATCGCATTTACCAGCTGTATGGAAAATGAAGGAAAATCGACGATCGCGCTTCATGTGGCAAAGAGTTTTGCGCAGCTGAATAAAAGAGTGCTCCTGATCGATGCGGACATGCGGAAATCAGTGCTTTTGGGAAGAAATACTGACGCTCAGGATATCAAAGGGCTCAGTGAGCTTCTAACCGGTATAGAGACAATTAATAACTGCATGTGCTCAACGCAGTATAAAGGACTGAAGATCATATTTGCCGGAACATATCCTCCCAATCCGGTTGAACTGCTGAACGGACAGTATTTTGAACGTTTTATCAAAAAGATGAGGGAGATCTTCGATTACATAATTATAGACACTCCGCCTCTGGGAATTGTTGTAGATGCAGCTGTGATCACGGTGCACTGCGATGGCGCAGTATTGGTGATGGGTGACCGCAAGATCAATGCGCAGATGGCTGTCGATGTGGCGGACCAGATCAGGAGAAGCGGATGCAAGCTGCTGGGGGTTGTGAAGAACAATACCAGGTCGGGAATCGGCAGATACGGTTACCGATATGGCCGTTACGGCAAATACGGCAAATACGGGAAGTACAGTAAATACGGAAGTAAGGGCTATTACTACGGAAATAAGGAGCAATAATGGGGCGTTTTATACAGAAGCTTCAGTATGTAAAAGCCGAAGACGTGTTGTCCGTGTTCACAATGCTGACGGCATATCCGTATGCAATGGTCTTAAAGAAGAAAAGACCGCATATATGGCTGTTCTGTGAGGACAGAAATGAAGCCAGAGACAATGGATACTGGCTCTACCGATATACCTGCCGCAATCACCCGGAGACGGATGCTGTGTATGCCATCGAGGCCGATTCACCTGATTATGGTAAAGTGAAAAAACTCGGCAGAGAAGTCATCCCTTGGGGCGGAGTCAGACACTGGGCCTATTATCTGGCGGCGGAAAAGAATATCAGCTCACAAAAAGACGGGAAACCGAATGCCGCCCTGTGCTATTTACTGGAAGTCTATGGAATCCGGAAAAACAAGAGAGCGTTTCTGCAGCACG
>CACYEU010000183.1 GCA_902773445.1 uncultured Lachnospiraceae bacterium
CCGCCCCATGCCGATCGCCATGTCCGAATAGGCTGAGAAATCGAGGTAGATCTCAAGCATATAGGCGAACATGCCGACCCAGAGCGCGACCGTCGACTGCGCGTGAAGCGCCTTGGTGCCGCCGTTTAAGATCTCATCGGCGATCGCGGCGCATCCGTTCGCGAGGATCGCCTTCTTGGCCAGACCGACACAGAAGCGGCGGATGCCGTAATACAGATCATTGCGCGAGACTCTGCGGTTCTCGATCTCCTTCGCGACCGTCGAATAGCGGACGATCGGTCCGGCGATACACTGATGGAACAGGCTCGCGTAGAGCAGCAGTTTAAAATAGTTCGGCTGCGCATCGACTTCGCCGCGGTAGACATCGACCACATAGCTCAGCAGCTGGAATGTGTAGAATGAAATACCGATCGGCAGGATGATATGCGGGATGACCTTCGGCACGCCGAACAGCGCGTGCAGATTGGCCGCGAAGAAATTCGTGTATTTGAAGACGACCAGAAATCCGAGCAGGCATACGCATGCCAGCACAAGAAAAAGCCGGCGCATTTTCCCGGACCGGTTCTTTTCGATCTGCAGAGCGAAAAGCCAGCTGAAGAATGCGTCAGCAATCAGAATAGCGACGAACCCCAGACCTCCCCATGCATAGAAGATCAGTGAGGAGATCAGGAGTACGCGGTTTTTATAGCGCCTGTCAACCAGTGTGTAAATAATCAGACACGGTGTCAGAAACGCAAATATGAACAGAAGACTAGAAAATACCATACCTATATATTACAACACTTTAGACAAAAAGTCTTGAAGCCTCGGATCCTTCGGATGATTGAAGAACTCCTCGGGGGTGCTCTCTTCTTTGACAACACCTTCATCGACAAACAGCACGCGGTTCGCGACTTCCTTTGCGAAGCCCATCTCATGCGTAACGACGACCATCGTCATGCCGTTCTTCGCCAGGCGCTGCATGATCTCAAGGCCTTCCCCGACCATTTCGGGATCGAGTGCCGATGTCGGCTCGTCGAAGAGCATCACATCGGGATCCATCGCCAGGGCTCTGACGATCGCGATACGCTGTTTCTGTCCGCCCGAAAGCTGCGACGGATAATTGTCAGCCTTCTCTTCGAGGCCGACCCTCTTCAAAAGATCCATGCCCTTTTTATCGGCTTCCTCTTTTGACATCTTTAACAGCTTGATCGGCGCGATCGTGATGTTCTCGAGGATCGTCTTGTGCGGAAACAGATTGAAGTGCTGGAACACCATGCCCATCTTCTGACGGTGGAGATTGATATCGACCTTCTTATCAGTCAGGTCGACTCCGTCGAAAATGATATGACCTTCGGTCGGCACCTCGAGCAGGTTCAGCGAGCGCAGGAATGTCGATTTGCCGGAACCGGACGGTCCGACAACAACGACCACCTCGCCGCGCCTGATCTCCTGATCGATCCCGTTAAGAGCTTTCACATTAGGGAAATGCTTATGGAGGTTCTCAACCTTGATAATGATATCCTGATCAGTGGTCACTGTTTCTCAACCTCCTTTCAAGCATCGATACGAGCTTGCTGAAGATCAGAACAAGCACAAGATAAATGATCGCGACCGCAATCAGCGGCATAAACGCGTCATAGGTACGGCTTCGGATGATATCGCCGCCCTTGGTCAGATCTTCCATCGCGATATAACCTGAAACCGATGTCTCTTTCAGCAGGACGATGAACTCGTTGCCCAGCGCCGGCAGGACATTTTTAAACGCCTGCGGAAGAATGATGTAGCGCATCGTCTGGACATAGTTGAATCCGAGTGACCGTCCGGCTTCGAACTGGCCTTCATCGATCGACATGATGCCGGAGCGGAAGATCTCGGCGACATAGGCGCCCGAGTTCATTCCGAAGGCCAGGATCGCGACAAGTACCTTGCTGACATTGACGCTCGCGAAGATGACATAGTAAATAATCAACAACTGTACGACGACCGGGGTTCCGCGGATGATCGTAATGTAGATATGGGCGATCGCGTTCAGGATCTTCAGATTGCCCTGCTTGTCATGTGTCGATCTGATGACAGCGATCAGAAAGCCCAGCACAATACCGACTAACGCGGCGAAAAAGGCCACAAGCAATGTGACCTTTAACCCGTTCGTTAGATATTTCCACCGGTCGTCTTCAATAAAGTTTAGAATAAACCGACTTTTGAGATCCATATTACTCCTTAACGATGATAACCTGCTTGCCTGTGTAGTAGCTGTCAGTGAAATCAACCTGAGTCTTGCGCTCGTCCGTCACGGTCATGCCGGCTGCGCCGAAGTCTGCCTTGCCGCTCTGAACGGCCGGAATGATCGCGTCAAATGCCATGTCTTCGATCTCGAGTTCATAGCCGAGCTTGTCGCAGATCGCCTGTGCGAAATCAGCGTCGATGCCGACGACTTCCTGTTCCTCTCTGAACTCATACGGCGGGAACTCAGCGTTGGTCGCCATGACCAGCTTGCCCTTTGAACGGTCGACACCTTCCGGAGACGCATAGCGCTCGCCCTTGCCTTCGATGTAGTATGTAACGATCTGATCAAATGTTCCCTCGTCCTTGAGTTCCTGGATCGCTTTGTTGAAGTCAGCGCAGACTGCGTTGTCCTTCTTGAAGCACATCGCGTAGTCCTCTTCGACATACGGCGCATCGAGGATCTTAAGTCCCTCTGCCTCGGCAACAAATGCCTGGGCCGGCTGGTCATCGATAACGACCGCGTCGATCTTGCCCTGTGTCAGAGACTGAACTGCCTCAAATCCCTTGTTGAAGCGCTCGACATTCTCATCGCCGTAATCGTCGGTAACATAGATATCACCGGTCGTTCCGGTCTGAACACCGATCTTCGCGCCTTCAAGATCATCAGCGCTCTCGATCTTCTTGGCCTCTGAGCCGCCGTCGGATGAGCCGCCGCATGCTGAAAGCATCGCTGCTGTCATTGCGACTGCCAGTAACACTGCAAATAATCTCTTCATTTTCATATATCAAGTCCTCCTTATCATAATTATCCCGTCAAACGGATAACTGACTAACGATTTTATAAATATTCATCAGTAGATTTATTTTATACATCTTATATGAAAAAATCAAGCAAATCAGGCCCAGAGCAGGAAATACAGGAACGCGAACATACCGACCATGATCCGGTAGTAACCGAAGGGCTTGAAATCATGCTTCTTGACATAACCGATAAAGAACCTGATCGTGAACAGCGAAACGATAAATGCCGTCACAAAACCAACGAGCAAGAGCCCGAGTTCACTGGCCGTAAAGACGAGTCCGTATTTGACAAGTTTCAGCAGGCTCGCGCCGAACATGACCGGGATCGCCATAAAAAATGTGAATTCCGCGATGACCGGTCTCGCCATGCCGAGCAGCAGTCCCGCGACGATCGTGATCCCCGACCGGCTCGTTCCCGGAAGCAGCATCGCGATCACCTGGAATCCGCCGATGATCAGAGCCAGCTTGTAGTCGATCTGCCCGAGGCGCCTGACTACCGGTTCCCTGTCCGCGGTCTTGTTCTCGACAACGATAAACAGAATACCAAAAATGATCAGGACCAGACTGATGATCACCGGTTTACCCATCACTTTGTCGATCGCGTCGTCGAACAGCAGTCCCAGGACCGCGGCCGGAATCGTTGCGACCAGCACCTTGACCCAGAGGATCCAGGTGTTTCTCTTCTGCATCTCGTTCTTTCTTTTTGAAAATGGATTCAGCTTATGGAAATACAGCACGCAGACAGCCAGGATCGCGCCGAGCTGGATCACGACTTCGAACATCGTCTTGAATTCCGTTCCGGTATCCAGCTTGATCAGATTCTCGACCAGGATCAGATGGCCCGTGCTGCTGACCGGCAGCCATTCGGTGATACCCTCGACAATGCCGAGGATGATCGCTTTGATCAAATTGCCCATTTCTATACTCCCTCGTACCGGCACTGACCTCATCAGTGCTCTTATAATGCGTAATAGATATTATACCATAAAGCCATGCCGCCCGTCACGGGTTTTATCGAGCATTACAATCTGCCTGCGCATCTGCCTTTGGCTTTGCCTGATCAGGACAGTTTGTTCAGGGTTTCATTTTCACAGCAAAAGGGATATAATTCTTTTAGTGATTGAAGCTGTGTGATTTAACAGAATACAATCATCACAACTCATTACCACGCTTGAAAGGATGACTATGCTGCCAGAGCGTTCTGCCGGCATTTTGCTTCCGATGACATCGCTGCCGTCGCGGTACGGGATCGGCGATATGGGAGAGGGAGCGTACCGGTTTATCGATTTCTTAAAAAATGCGGGTCAGCGCGTCTGGCAAATGCTTCCTGTGACCAAAGCCGGAGGAGGCAATTCGCCGTATTACAGTCTTTCGTCGTTTACCTGCAATCCGCTGCTGATCGATCTCGAAGCGCTCGCGCGCGAGGGATTGCTCAGTGAAGATGATCTGACGGCCGCTGAAAGTGCAGCGGACAGCAGCCGGATCGACTACGACGCGGTCATGGCAGTAAAGCTCCCGGCGCTGGAAAAGGCAACTGACTGCTTTTTCAGGGATCCGCAGAACTATCCGGCTCTGGCTGAAGAGTTTGAGGAGTACAAAGATGCGTCTCCTTTATTTGTCAAATACCTCGGTGACCGCGATATTCTGATCCAGCTTTTCTTTGACCGCCAGTGGCAGGCATTGAAAGACTATGCGCATGAGCAGGGGATCCTGCTGGTCGGCGATATCCCGATCTATGTGGCGCCGGAATCCGACGATATGCGCGAGCATCCGGAGCTGTTTCAGCTGGACGAGAACGGGTACCCGTCGATGATCGCCGGTGTGCCGCCGGATTATTTCTCGGAGACCGGCCAGGTCTGGAACAATCCGGTCTACGACTGGGGCGGTCACAGTCAGGAGCTGACGCACTGGTGGATCCGCCGGATCAAGCGGAATCTGGAACTGTTCGATCTTGTGCGGCTCGATCATTTCAGAGGATTTGAATCGTACTGGGTAATTCCGGCCGGCGCGGAAACCGCCATCGAAGGTCACTGGGAGAAAGGTCCGGGCCTTGCGTTTTTCGATGCGCTGCGGGCCGAGCTGGGGGGATCCGGTGATCTCCCGCTGATCGCCGAGGATCTCGGCGATATCACCGATGCAGTGCGGCAGCTGCTTGCGGACACCGGCCTGCCGGGCATGAAAGTGCTGCAGTTTGCATTTGGCGCGGGCGATGACAATGATCATTTACCGAGCAATTACCGGACCGATAACTGCATCTGCTACACCGGGACGCACGACAACGACACGATCCTCGGCTGGTTTGAGAAAGCGCAGGAATGGGTGCGCGGACATGCGATGAGTTATCTCGGATGTGAAGATCCGTACAGAGATACCGACGGTGTTCCGGCGATCGTCGAAGCGATGATCAAGACCGCACTGCATTCAAGGGCTGCGCTCGCGGTCGTTCCGATGCAGGATGTACTCAGTCTCGGAACCGAAGCGCGGATGAATATTCCCGGAAAATCGGGAGACAACTGGTCATGGCGCGTCACCTATGAGCAGCTCTCCGATGAGACTGCCGGCCGCCTGCGGAGATGGGCGGCTGAGGCCGGCCGCTGCTGAAGTCCGGCCCATTTGAAATAACGAAACCCGAAACAATGCTTTAGATTTGCCACAGAAAGGCAGCCGACATGATTCGATTTATCATTGCCGCGATATTTGTTGTTCTGTTTCTGATCCTGACGATTCCGATCGTGATCCTGCTTTCGATCCTCGGATTGGTCGCTCCAAACCTGCGCGACAGGGCAGGCAGGCGGCTTCTGGGATGGGCATTTGGTGTGCTGCTTAAGATCTCAGGTGTCAAGGTCAATGCGATCGGACTCGAGAAGATCCCGAAGGATACCGGTGTCATCTATATTTCAAATCATCGGAGCATTTTTGATATTATCGTCGCTTACGATCTGTTCCCGGGCATCACCGGCTATCTCGCGAAGAAAGAGCTCAAGAAGATCCCGCTGTTCAGTCAGTGGATGAAGTTCGTGCACTGCATCTTTGTCCAGCGCGACAGCAAGGTGAGTGCCGCGAAGAGCCTGGAGCTGGGCGCCGAAGAACTGAAAGACGGTTATTCCTGCTATATTTTCGTCGAGGGAACACGCAACAAAGGCAAGGAAACCGAGCTGCTGCCGTTTAAAGGCGGTGCATTTAAACTCGCTGAACATTCACGCGTTCCGATCGTTCCGATCGCGATCACCGGCACGCGCGAGATATTTGAAACACAGTTTCCGCGGATCCGGCCGCGTCGTGTGACGGTCGAATTCTGCGATCCGATCGATACAACAAATGTGGAGCCCGGCGGTTTCTTCGCTGTCTCCGACCAGTGCGCGGCCGTGATCACGGACGCGATCAAACGCCATGTGCAAGGAGGTAAATGACATGGATACTGAGAAACGGGATTTTTCTCTGCTGACTGACCTGTATGAACTGACGATGATGCAGGGCTATTACAAAGAGCAGAACGAGAACATTGCGATCTTCGATGCATTTTACAGGAAGAATCCGTGCGGAAACGGCTACGCAATCGCGTGCGGACTTGCTTCGATCATCGAGTACATCAAAAATCTAAGGTTTACCTACGAGGACATCGACTATCTGCGTTCGCTCGGAATCTTCGGCGAGGATTTCCTGCAGTACTTAAGCGGATTCCATTTCACCGGAGATATTTACGCGATCCCCGAGGGAACCGTCATGTTCCCGATGGAGCCGGTCATCAAAGTCATCGCTCCGCTTCCGCAGGCGCAGATCATCGAGCCCGCGATCCTCAATATGATGAATCATCAGTCGCTGATCGCGACCAAAGCCGCCCGCGTCTGCCGCGCAGCCCGCGGTGACGGTGTCATGGAATTCGGTCTCAGGCGCGCTCAGGGGCCCGACGCCGGAACGCTCGGCGCGCGCGCCGCAGTCATCGCCGGCTGTGTCGGTACATCAAATGTCCTGTGCGGCAAGAAATTCGGCGTCCCGGTCATGGGAACCCATGCACACAGCTGGATCATGAGTTTTGACAGCGAATATGAGGCATTCAAATATTACGCGAGCCTCTATCCGGATGCCTGCATCCTTCTTGTCGACACGTACGACACCCTGACATCGGGTGTTCCGAACGCGATCCGCGTATTTAACGAAATGAAAGAAGCCGGAATCAAATCAAAGAAGTTCGGCATCCGCCTCGACTCCGGCGACTTGGCATATCTGTCCAAGAGAGCCCGTGAGATGCTCGATGCGGCCGGATTCCCGGACGCGATCATCTCCGCGTCAAATGACCTCGACGAGCACCTGATCAATGACCTGAAGGTTCAGGGCGCTACGATCACAAGCTGGGGTGTCGGAACACACATGATCACCGCGAAAGACAACCCGTCATTCGGCGGCG
>CACYEU010000184.1 GCA_902773445.1 uncultured Lachnospiraceae bacterium
AAATGTCTCTCTGCCGCAGAACGCCTCAGGATCCGCGACAAAGAAGAAATGCCCGAGATGATACATCTGACGGTTTCCGTCGGGAGCAATGCCTGAGAGTGCTTTCATGAATTGCCCGCCGGCCAGTGCCGCTGAAAGGATCTCGACGACTGCCGCGTAGCCATAGCCTTTGTGTCCGCCGAGTTCTTCACCGATGCCGCCGAGAGGAGCAAACGCTGCTGTTCCGTCGACAAGCGCTTTCAGGATCTCGTTGCTGTCAGTCATCGCCTTGCCGTCCTGCGATACCACCTGTCCGGCAGGTGTGTTCTTTCCCTCGCGCGCATAGTATTCGATCCTGCCGCGCTGTACGATCGATGTCGCGCAGTCAATGCAGAACGGGAACTCTTCGTCGGTCGGCAGCGCAAACGTCAGCGGGTTGGTGCCCAGCATGTTCTCAACGCCGAAAGTCGGCGCAATGGACGGACGCGCGTTGGATCCGGTGATACCGACCATGCCCTGTTTGCTTGCCATCATAGCCCAATAACCGGCGATGCCGTAGTGAGTCGAATTGCGGATCGCGCCGCCGGCCATACCGTATTTTCCCGCCTTTTCGATCAGCTTTTCCATCATGCGGTAACTGGCGATCATGCCCATGCCGTCATGTGCGTCCATGACCAGAGTCGTCGGTGTCTCCCTGATGATCTCCAAGTCTGTCACCGGCAGAAGTGTGCCGTTTTTGATGCGGTCGATATAGATCGGCTTAAAGCGGTTGCAGCCGTGGCTTTCAATGCCGCGCCTGTCTGCCTCGAGCAGAACATCGGCACAGATTGCTGCTTCATCTTTCGGTACGCCGTAGCCTGCGAATGCATCGATCATGAATGCATTCATAAGTTCCCATGATACATATGGTCTGGTTTCTGCTGCCATGATGATGTCCTTCCTGTGTTTGTCAATTTATTCCGCAATACTTACATGTATCGATTTGTTTTAGTCTTGATCAAGCTATTTAACGTCAGCGGTCGCAATGACCGGCACCGCTGATTTGTCCGCATCAACGACTGTTGCCACGGTATCGCCGCAGCGGATCTCTGTCCGGTCGACTGTCAGTCCGCGCAGTTTCTCCATTGCCTCGAAGATTTTTTCTTTTGCGATCGGCCGCTCGGTGCGCACCGGGATCAGCTTTCCGCTGCTGCCGCGGACTGTCGTGGTCAGCATGCGCCTGGGAGCATGTCTCTCCTGCTCGGCAAATGCTGCTCCGCGCGGGCATTGGTTTCCTTCATACCGGTCTTCCTCCCCTTCGCCTGATGCGGCGATCCTCCTGACCTGGCATCCGTTCGGACAAAGTGTGCAGGTGACCGTGTCGGGCACCGGGTATCCTTTCAGCATCGAGGTACTCCGCGCTTCATCCCATGCTTTCATCGCGCTGCCTGTCAAATAAGCCACCGCGTTGTGCCCCGCGAGCTCTCCCTGTTCGGAAACAAAGTCAGCCAGATCCATGATCCGTCTGGAGTTTCCGCAGGAGAAAATCCCCGGTATATCTGTCTGCATATATCCGTCCGTCACAGTTCCGTTTGTTTTCGGATCAAGCGTCACGCCGGCTGTCTCGGCAATCTCGTTTTCCGGGATCAGACCGACTGACAGTACAAGCGCATCACACTCGACGATCTGTTCTGTCCCTGGGATCGGCTTCATGTTCTGATCTATTTCAGATATCTCCACGGCCTCGATCCTGCGCTTGCCGATAATCTTTGAGACTGTATGACTGCATAGGATCGGAATGCCGTAATCATACAGGCACTGGCTGACATTGCGCGCGAGCCCGGCCGGTTCCGGAAGTATCTCGGCAACCACCTGAACCGAAGCGCCTTCAAGCGTCAGGCGGCGCGCCATGATCATCCCCACATCGCCGGATCCGAGGATCACGACCCTGTGTCCGGGCATGACATTTCGGATATTAACGAAATTCTGAATGACACCGGCCGTAAAGACACCGGCAGGCCTCGAACCCGGAATGGAGATCGCACCGCGTGTTCTCTCCCTGCATCCGAGTGCCAGAACGACTGCGCCAGCATTGAATGTTTTGAGACCGGATGCGCTGACCGCGATGACTTCGATCACATCATCTTCACTGATGCGCTTCATGCGTACGACCTGATGACCGGTGAGAATCTCAGCTCCCGCCTCTTCTGCCTCCGCTGCGGCCCTGGCCGCATATTCGGGGCCGGTCAGCTGTTTCCTGTACCGGATCAGACCAAAGCCGTCGTGGATGCATTGGTTCAGAATACCGCCGGCACACGTATCGCGCTCGAGAATGATCACACGATCCGCTCCCGCTTCGCGCGCGCCTTTTGCCGCGGCAAGACCTCCGGGGCCGGCTCCGATGACAAGAACGCCGCATCTGATCACTTCACGCGCTCCCATCATTTCACCTCCCCGGAGAACAATTCACTGCCGGATCCGCGGAACGTGATTTCTTCCGGCTTCATACCGTATTCACGGATCAGCATATCCACGATCCTTGTCAGGCAATAGCCGCCGTTGCACCGGCCGGTCGTCGCCCACGCGCGGTATTTAACTGCCGAAATGCTCCGCGCGCCAAGCGGATTCTCGATCGCGCTGCGGATCTCGCGCTTGGTCACCTTCTGGCAGCGGCAGATGATCTCGCCATATTCCGGATCCAGTTCAATCAGACGGGCCTGTTCCTCCTCTGACAGGTCTCTGAAACGCACGGCTCCTTCACGGGTCGCTGTAAAATCCGGTTTTTCTTTGAGTTCCGTATAACAGCGCCGTTCAGCGATATCCCTTACGATACCCGTCACCATTTTTGCAATCGGAACCGACGCTGTCAGACCCGGGGACTCGATTCCGATCAGATTGATCAGACCGGGGCATTCCTCTTCTTCTTTGATGACAAAATCGCGGTAACCGCCTTCTCCCGGAGGCGCAAGCTTGGGGCGGATGCCCGCGTAGTTGCCGATAATGAATTTGCGCTTCAATGCGGGAAGCAGCATCTGCGCTTCTGAGAACAGCTTCTCCATAACAGGCGCTGTGCAGGAATAATCAGAATCATCGTCGATATACTCGGCGCTCGGACCGATAATGATATTGCCGTCCATGGTCGGTGTCAGATGGACTCCCAAACCTCCGATCCCTTTTCTGGGTGCCGGATAGACAGGAACGGACAACAGGTCGTCAGCGACCTTATCAAGAATAAAGTATTCGCCTCTGCAGGGGTAAATATGATAACCCGGGACACCGGCCATCTCTGAGATCCTTCCGGCCCCCAGACCGGCGCAGTTGATCAGGACCGGTGCCTGAAACTGAGCACCCGCGGAAGTCGTGACAAGGAATGAGCCTTCCGAATAAGGATCTGAATCGTCTTTATTGATCCGTCTGATCGAGACCACGTCGCTGTTAAACCTGAACTCGGCGCCGTTGACCGCTGCATTTTCAGCAAGAGCAATACAATAGGTGAACGGATCAAAGATCGCGGTTTCCGGCGAGAGCATCCCGCCGATGCCTCCGACCCCCGGCACCCGGTTTCTCAACTCGTCCGCGCTGATCAGCCGGAGTCCTCTGCAGCCGTTCTTCTCACCCTGCGCAGCAAGTTGTTCAAGGACAGCCATATCGTTACTGTCAAATGCCGCAAGGACTTTCCCTGTCTTTTTGTACGGAATGCTTAATTCCAGTGCGAGCTTCTCAAATTCCTGATTCCCCTCGACACACAAAGAGGCCATGAGGCTCCCGGGCTGATTGTTAAAGCCCGCGTGCACCACGGCCGAATTGCGTCCGCTCGTACCGGCGGCCACATCACATTCTTTTTCAAGAACCGTGATCTGCAGCTGGCAGCGCGACAGCTCACGCGCAACCGCACAGCCGACACCGCCGGCGCCGATAATCAGAATATCAGATTGGTTGACAGGATTCCCTTTCATAA
>CACYEU010000185.1 GCA_902773445.1 uncultured Lachnospiraceae bacterium
ACGCCTGAAATTTCGACGACGATGATCAAAGAGGAGCTCGGTCATAAATAAACGGCAAGACCGTTTGGATACAGGAGGAATTAAAATGGCAAAAGCAATCATTACAGTTAAAGACTATGGGACCATTACGGTCGAGCTTGACAGAGATACCGCGCCGATCACAGTCGATAATTTTGTCGAACTGGCGAAGAGCGGATTCTATGACGGCTTGACATTTCACAGGATCATCGCAGGATTCATGATTCAGGGCGGCGATCCGATGGGCAACGGTATGGGCGGCTCAAAGAACAAGATCAAAGGCGAGTTCAGGGCCAATGGTGTCGAGAATAATCTGTCACATCAGCGCGGTGTGATCTCGATGGCACGCTCACAGATGCCGAATTCTGCCAGCTCCCAGTTCTTTATCTGTCACGACGACGCGTCATTCCTCGACGGCCAGTACGCGGCATTCGGAACTACGACTGACGGAATCGAAGTTGTTGACGCGATTTGTAACAGTGTCAGACCGATCGACGGCAACGGCACGGTCATGGCCGGCGATCAGCCTGTGATCGAGTCGATTGTGATCGAAGAGTAAGATAACATATATAAAGGAGGGTATATACGATGAGCAAATATGCAGGAACACAGACAGAGAAGAATCTTTTGAAAGCATTTGCAGGTGAGTCTCAGGCGAGAAACAAATACACCTATTTTGCTTCACAGGCTAAGAAGGACGGTTATCAGCAGATTGCTGCGCTGTTCGAAAAGACTGCCGCCAACGAGAAAGAGCATGCGAAACTCTGGTTCAAAGAGCTCGAGGGCATCGGCGATACATCAGCCAACCTGGCAGCTGCTGCCGACGGCGAGAACTTCGAGTGGACCGACATGTATGACGGCTTCGCTAAGACTGCCGACGAAGAGGGATTCCCGGAACTGGCCGAAAAATTCCGTCTTGTCGCCGCGATCGAGAAGCACCATGAGGAAAGATACCGCGCGCTTCTTAAGAATATCGAGACCGCTGAAGTCTTCAAGCGCAGTGAAGTCAAAGTCTGGGAGTGCCGCAACTGCGGACATATCGTTGTCGGCACCGAGGCACCGGAGATCTGTCCGACTTGTGCGCATCCGCAGAGCTTCTTTGAGATCAGCGCAGAGAATTATTGAATACGGTAATAACTGCTCCGGGCCGCAAATTGTTCTTGACAAAGCGGCCCGGACAGCGTAAAATCAATGGAGCGTTGTGAAACAATGACTAGTGCGCGTAGCTCAGCTGGATAGAGCGTCTGGCTACGGACCAGAAGGTCGGGAGTTCGAATCTTCTCGCGCACGCTCGCGGCCTTGTAAACAAATGTTTGCAAGGTCGTTTTGGATTGAGAATACAATTATTATATTAACCAAAGAAACAGGATTAACCAGGAGGAGAGCATTATGAAGAGAAATGTTATTGTCGGACAGTCCGGCGGCCCCACATCAGCAATCAACTCCAGTCTTGCGGGTGTCTATACAACAGCGAAAGAGCGCGGCGCCAAGAAGGTTTACGGTATGCGCCACGGTATCCAGGGCCTGCTGAACGGTGATTATATTGATTTGGGTGAACAGATCAAGAACGATCTGGACGTTGAGCTGCTGAGAAGAACTCCGGCTGCTTTCCTTGGCTCCTGCCGCTTCAAACTCCCCGAGATCCACGAAGACAGGGAAGTCTATGATAAGATTTTTGAGATCCTCAATGAACTTGACATTGAAGCATTCATCTACATCGGCGGAAATGATTCGATGGATACGATCAAAAAGCTCTCGGATTACGGTCTTCTGACCGGCAGCGACATCAAGTTTGTCGGATGCCCGAAGACGATCGACAATGATCTTGCTCTGACAGACCATACACCGGGTTACGGCAGCGCCGCAAAATATATCGGAACATCGATCAAGGAAGTGATCCGTGACGCGGCCAGCCAGGAATATCCGCGCGGTATCGCGACAGTCGTCGAAGTCATGGGACGCGATGCAGGATGGCTGACAGGTGCCGGCGTTCTCGCTGAGGGCGAGGACTGTGACGGACCGGATGCCCTGTATCTTCCCGAGGTTCCGTTTGATATTGATGCTTTCCTTAAAAAGGTCAAGAAGGAGCTCGACAAAAAGGGATATACCGTTGTCGCTGTTTCCGAAGGTATCCGTACGAAGGATGGCCAGTATGTCTGTGAGATGGGCAGTGAACATGCCTTTGTCGATGCGTTCGGTCACAAACAGCTGACAGGCACAGCGAATTATCTGTGTGCTTATCTGGCTGAAAAAATCGGCTGCAAGACACGTTCGATCGAATTGAGCACACTGCAGCGCGCGGCCTCTCACCTCGCGAGCCGGATTGATATTCTTGAAGCAGCCCGTATCGGCGGCGCATCGATCAAAGCGGCTGACGAGGGAAGCACAGGTGTGATGGTCGTCTTTGAGCGTGAATCGGATGATCCGTATCAGTGCCATACGGCGGTTAAGGATGTTCATAAGATCGCAAACGAAGAGCGGCTCGTCCCGCGCAAGTGGATCAACAAGGAAGGCACCTATGTCACCGATGAGTTCAAGACATATGTCAAGCCTCTGATTCAGGGCGATGTCTGGCCTGTCATGGTCGGCGGCATCCCGCGCCATCTGTACATGAAATAAAAGCATCTCCCGGCCTGAAAGCCGGAAAATGTCGAAAAATGTCGAAAAGTGTCGACGAAAAGTGGCGGATTTCGCATGGTATTTACCGGCGGAATTCGCTACTGTTGCGTCAGGCAACACAGGACATTTGAGACATATAGGAGGTGCTCAATGAAGGAAGAAACTAAAACATACAAAATAGTCACTTTTTCATGTCGCGGCGATCGTTATGAGACAATCAAAGGAGAAACAGAAGGGATCAGACTGTTTGACTGGATCCATGAAAATGCGCCGGTTCCGGTCCGGGAGGTCACGCGGATCGCTTCGCAGATCCTCACGAACCTGCTTCACAGAGAGCTGAGCGGCAGCAATATCATGCGCGGATACTGTAATCCGTTCATGTTCGTGATCGGCGGCGACGGGACCGTCAGTCTGATCGATCTGTCAGATCAGAGCAATCTTGCGCTCGGGCGAAAGATTCAGACCAAGGCTGTCATGCGGTGTTTCTATCCGCCGGATACCGGAGAGTATGGAGAGGAGACATCCGAGCTATACGGATTTGCCCGTACGATCCAGTTTATCATGGCGGCCAATGAAAAAGCCGGATCCTCAATGTCAGGGAAAGACACAAGACGATGGCAGCTGTTCCTTGACAACTGCGCAGGAGAGGGGCTGCGGCGCATCCGTGATTTTGAGCACGCCGGAAAGGTGTTGAAAAGGATCGGCGACTGCGGGGCGACAACGCAGAATGATAATGCAGCCGGAAAACCGGCAAAGGATGAGAGGTCATCAGTTCGTTTTCTGCGTCTTGCGATATGTTCCGCGGCGGTTTTGTTCCTGGTCCTGTCATTTAAAACAGGAATCGACGGTATGGAACAGATGCGCGAGCAGTATGATATGCGCTATACACAGATGTTTGAGCGGATCGTACAGCTTGAAACACAGGTCGAATCGCTTGAAGAAAGACAAAAAGCAGAGAGCAGTCATACCCGATAAATTGTTTTATCTTGATTATCTGCGGCAATGGCAGCACAAGATATAGACATATGATATGAAGTGTTATATAATAAAACAGACTATGCAGGTGGGTGGTAAAAGCAGCACAGCTTGCAATATGTTACAATTGTGTTACAATATATGAATAATTGAATCGCAAAGGGGCGTACTGCTATGTTATCGAGGCGTATCGTTCAGGCGGCTGTCGAAGAGATTCACGGTTATTTTAAGTTGACAATCGCTGTCACGGATTCCGCGGGGAAGCTTCTCGCAATCGCAGGATCCGGGCCTGAACTGCCGAAACAAGACGTCTTGAAGACCTTTGCGGATTCGAACCGGCAGGTCGATCAGACTGCCGGCTGGATCCTGATCAGAATCACTGAATGGGATAAGCCGGTGCTGATCGCGGCAGTCGAGGCACAGGGGCGTAACAGGCTCGAGATCGTTGGCATCAGTTTAGCGTTCAGCCTGCTGCTCCGGCAGAAGCGGGATCAGTTCGGACGTGACGAGTTCTTCAGGAATCTGCTGATCGGGTCACTGCTTCCGACACAGATCAAAGGCGCGGCATACGAAATCGGAATCCCGGAAAGAAAACCGCGTATGGTCTATGTGATCTCGCTGCCGGCGGACAAGAACCCGGCTGCGGCCGATGATATCTGCAACCGCCTGAGCGAACAGTTCAACGATACGATCATTGTATCTGAAGAAAGGACGATCGCTCTGGTGCATGAACCGGAACCGCGCAGGCAAAACGAGGCGGGCGGTGACGATGAATTTGAGCAGAGACTTTTGGAGGCGATTCACTGCATATGCGGTGGTACTGCCTTAGTCGGATGCGGCAAGACAGCCCGGGATCTCGGCAGTCTTCCGGACAGTTACCGGAAGGCGCTGTCGGCAATCAAGACCGGCCGGGCATTCAGGATCAGAAACAGGATCCTGCGCTACAGCGATTTATTGTTCGAGTCATTTGTGCGCCATATGCCGATCTGTGACTGTGAACATTTTTGGCACGAATCATTTAACGAAGAGTTTTTTATGAATATGGATGAGGAGACTGCGAAAACTGCGCAGGTGTTCCTGAAGAATACGATGAACAGGACGCAGACATCGAAAGAGCTGTTCTTCCATAGAAATACACTCAATTACAGGCTGACAAATATCCGCGGCGAGTCCGGACTGGATCTCAAGGATTTCAGAGATGCGATGCTTTTCAGGCTCGGGTGGACGATTTTTCGGTATATACAGGAATACAATATAGATAACTAATAAGGAGGTTGTATGTATGAGTTTGATTGAATTCCGAGATGTATCCGAGCGATACATAAAGGGGGCGCCCCCCGCGATCGATCATCTGACATTCGATATCGATCACGGTGAGTTTGTCTTTGTCACGGGCGACAGTGGATCAGGAAAGTCAACACTGATCAAGCTGCTTCTTCGCGAGCTGACCCCGACATCGGGTACGATCACAGTGGCAGG
>CACYEU010000186.1 GCA_902773445.1 uncultured Lachnospiraceae bacterium
ACTGCCACGATATCAGCCACTTCGTAATCCTTGCCGGCAAGCGATGCGACTTCTGTGTCTGACAACCTGTCCAGCAGGATCTGATTCTTGAAATTGATCCCTGAGACTGTCGAGCGGCCTTTGATCAGACTGGTGATCCTGGTCACACGCGTATATCCGTCAAATTCTGTCTCGCCCGGATCGTACAGAGTGATCGGATTCCGGTTGTATCCGACGATCCCGACCAGTGTGCAGTCCGTATGGTTATAGCAGTAGAGCCCCTCGACATACTCTGTCTTGTCTTTTGCAACGATCGGGAACGGATCGATCGAATACCGATTGCTGTCGACATAGACCATGTAGGTGACGCCCTCGATCAGGCTGACATTCAGTTTGCTGTCTGCATCTGTCGCAGCTGTCAGGGTCTCGAGCCCGCTGACCAGCCTGAACTTCACGCCTGCAGTTACCGGTGTTCCGTTTTTTTTGTAACAGACATCGACCGATGCATTGTACCGGTTTTCATCAAACGGATCGTCACAGACACTGTCTCTGCACTCCACATCGATCTCCCCGATCTTGTCGTATTTCAAGTTCAGGGTCATATAGTTGTATGCCCCGGGACCGTCAGTTGCAGCCGCCTCGTCTCCGGCAAGGACCTGGACATATGTCTTGCTGTCAGAAGGAAAGTCCGGTCCGTGCGGACTGCGGTAACACTCATCCTCAACAAAGAAGATATAGTCATGGCCTTTTTTCAGGTCCATCGGCGGCAGATAATGGCTGCCGGTTCCGTCATTTTCAGCGTCAACTTCGCATTCGGTCTCCTGTGTCGTCGTGTTGAAGATCCGGAAATACACCGGATCATTCTCATCGTTAAAATAACGGTCGATATTAACTCTGATCCCTGATACTTCAACAGTTTCGGTCTCAAATACATCGCGCATCTGGACGTGTGGGATATTGTTGTACGGAGTCGGTGCATACCCGTCAGGTATCCCGCTGTCGGCGGCAAATGCACCTGCCGGAAACAGCAGTACAGCAGCCACCGCGATCACGATCCGTTTTATATTTCTTTTTGTCTTCTCCATTCCTGCCTCACTTCACATATGATTTCCGGAGTTTTATTACCTGACTGCGTACATCGCAGTTCCTTCCTGCTTCCATCCGTATTTCGGCAGAGTCTTGTACTCATTTGCCGAGATCGTCAAATGATGCGCGCCGCATGTATAACTCTTGTTGTACAGACGGTAGACCGGCTTACTGCCGCCTGAATAAAACAGCGGCTTGCCGTTGTTGTCCTTCTTCCATCCGTGTTGCGCCGTCAGCACCTTCACTTCATTCACGCTCGACGTGTAATGGTGATCCTTTGTCTTGGGATTGAACAGACGGTAGACCGGCTTGCCTTCCTTAGGAGCATTCCAGGCCGTACCCTCCTGTGTCCATCCGTAGTCCGGAAGCAGTTTGTATTCATTTTTATCCGGCGTCCACAAATGCTCTTTCGTCTTTTTGTTGTAGAGGCGATAGATCGGTTTGCTCTCCACCGTCTGATAGACGATGACATTCGGATACATCGACAGCGTGTCCATGTTGAATGTGACTTTTTTGTTGGTCTCTTTGAAATCAACTTCAACCAGCGTCCCGTCATCGTCGACATAATAGACATTTGATACTTTTTTTGTCTGCGGGACAGTGCGGGTGATTCTGAATTCTCCTGCTGCGAGCTTCGAGATCTCAATGCGGTACATATTGATCGCCTCGACCGCAAACACCTCATAGTCTTTGCCGCTGAGTCCTGTTACAGTACTCTTATCGAGCTGTCTGTCATTGACAAAATAGTGGCTCGTATCAGTCTCAAGGTCGTTCAGGAAATTCATGCCGGTAACGGCTGTCTTGCCAGAGAGGGAGCGAAGCACCGTATCGTGGTCGTGTTCTGTCCCCGTGTCGACCAGATTCAGCACCTGTACCGGTCCGCAGCTGAAATGATTGTTAAATGCTACGCCCCCCGTCTGGACTTCAGCCTTATCCTTGAGCGTGAGCGGGAATGATTCGATGCTGTATTGATCGTCTTCAACAGTAACGACATAGTTGCAGTCCTCGATCAGATCAAATGTGATCTCGCCGTTTTCATCGCTTTCAACCTCGATCGTCTCCTGCGGGCTGATCAGTCTGACCATGACACCGGATACCGGTGTGCCGTTATACTGCACCGGAATCGTATATGAGATCCTCCGCTTGGCATCGACCGGATCCTCAAGCGGCTTGGTACGCCCGGCCACGAGAAATCCGTAGACAGGCGAATAATTATCTTTCACATCCAGCGGATAAGTTCCGGTCTTTGCCAGCGTGATATAGTGTTTCGGCATAAACCGTTGTGTATCCAGCGCCGTGACCAGATAGGTATGCCCGTAAATCATCGGAACATCTTCCACATAACCGTTTTCGGCAGTGTAGACCCCTTCGATCTGCTGGGTTGTACAGTTGTAAAACTCAAATTCGATCGGTTCTTTCAAAAAGTCGATCGTATAACCGTCTTCAGAAGACGGATCCTCTTTATATTCATAGACAGGCATGCGGGTCAGCGTGACCTGCTTCGTCCAATAAATCGCTTCCCACGGTTTTGTCTCATCATATTCTTCGTCTGCGTATCCCGGAGCTGTCCCCGCCGTCAGCGCAAAGACAAGGACTAAGATGATCGTGATCGATATTTGCCTGAATCTCTTTAGCATAACTTCTGTCATTTCACTGCGTACATCGCAGTCCCTTCCTGTTTCCATCCGTATTTCGGCAGCGTCTTGTATTCCTTCTCAGACATTGTGAGATGATGCGCTCCGACTCTGTATTTCTTGTTGTAGAGGCGGTAGACCGGTTTGCTCCCGCCCGAGTAAAACAGCGGTTTGCCGTTGTTATCCTTTGTCCATCCGTGCTTTGCCGTCAGAACGTTGACCTCGTTCTTATCTGATGTGTAGTGGTGGTCTTTTGTCTTTGGATTGTAGAGGCGATAAACCGGTTTGCCTTCCTTCGGCGCGTTCCACGCCGTACCTTCCTGTGTCCAACCATATTTCGGAAGTGTGTTGTACTCGTTCTTTGACGCCGTCCACAGATGCTCTTTTGTCTGCTTGTTATACAGCCGGTAAATCGGCTTTGATGCCGGCTCAGGATCCGGTTCCGGATCGTCCGGATCATCAGGTCCGCCGATTCCTGCCTGCGTTATGATGCAGTCCATAGGGAACTCATCGAGTCCTTCTCCCGCATAACTGAACCTCCACAGATTGACATTCGGTGTGTTGTTGTCCGGAATCGCCATCGCCTCCAGCACAGCAGTCTTCTTATCGAACATCGCGGCCGGACATTTACTGTCCTTCCAGTCCCTGCCGTATGGTTTCCTCTGAATCTGAAAATCATCGTCGGTGATATTTGACAGATTTGACCCTTTCTCAAATGTAATGCGCCACTTGTAGATGCCTCCGGCCGCAGGCTGTTTTCTGTGCGATCCTCCTTCTGTGTAAATCTCGACCGACTTGATCGCCGGCAGAACCTTTTTGCCGGGCTTCCGGGCGGCTTCAAATGCCGCCTGAGCGTCAGTCAGCTCCTGAAGAGCCTGATCAACCGCACTCTGCGTGGGACCCATGTTGTCAAGTACTTTTTCACCGTACAGAATTGCGTCGTCAAACGCGCTCCATTCATCAGAAGTGACATAGTAGTATTTAGGTCCGACATCACTGCCGTCTCCCTCAGTGGAAATCCGCACTCCAGTCCTGAAATCTTTGGCATCTTTGACAGCCTGTTCGAGCTGTGTCAGATCCACCGCCGCGTAGACTTTTGCGGATCCCAGCCATGCTGCCGCACCGAACAGCAGCGCAAATACAATAACCACGATGTGTCGTCTGATGAATTCTTTGATGAAATCTGTCTCCGGTTTATTTGACCGCATAAAGTGCTATGCCCTCCTGCTTCCATCCGTATTTTGCGAGTGTCTTGTATTCATTGGCCGATGTCGTCAAATGATGAGCTCCGACTTTAAAGCTCTTGTTGTAGAGGCGATAGATCGGCTTGCTCCCGCCTGAATAAAAGACCGGTTTGCCGTTGTTGTCCTTTTTCCAACCGTACTTCGTCGACAGCACCTTGACCTCATTGGCAGCCGCCGTATAGTGGTGATCCTTTGTCTTCGGGTTGTAAAGTCGGTAAACTGCCTTGCCGCTTGCCGGCGCGGACCATGCCTTACCCTCCTGTGTCCACCCGTACTTCGGCAGCGCATTGTACTCATTCTTGCTGGCCGTCCACAAATGCTCTTTTGTTTTCTTGTTGTAAAGGCGGTAGATCGGTTTTGATTCCGCTTTGTTTTTCTTCTGCTGCTTGGACCGGTCAAATGTCTCAACGGCTGCATTTAACGCAGCGGCCGCATCATCCACTTCGCTCTGCGAAGCTCCCGGCTTGATGAAGACTGTCTGCGCGTCCGCGACAGCCTGTTCCAGCGCTTTTGCCGCTTCCTCCGATACATACTCAGTGCCGTCCGGGAGACTGTCCGGATCGTCTGACACGGTTGTGGCGGTTTTGTCGGCAACCGCTGCATCGATCGCCGCTTTCAGCTCGGTTTTGTCTGACGGATTTGCGACGGTCTTTGTATCGGTATACTCTTTGCCGTCCAGCTCAGCGACAGCGGTAAAGACCAGGCTGCCTTCTCTGATTTCAGCAGTGACTTCAGCGTCGACTGTTTTCTTGTGATCGCTTCTTCCCTCAGCCGAGCAGACAAACGATGCTTTTGCTCCTGTATAGCCGTTCTCATCGTCGCCTGTCCATTCCCACGAGGGTTCGCCCCAGTTATGTTTCTCGGTACCGTATTTGTTTTCTTCAAATACGATGACAAGAAGATAGTCTGACACGTCCGGATCAATGCGCTCTTCTTCTCCCGCATTGGTGACCCAGAAGATGGCCGCCGACTCCGTGGCGGAAGGATTATCCGGATTCAGCGCAACAGAAGCAAGCTTGTTATAAAGATCTTCTGCTTCGGGAAGATCGGCCGACATCAGTCCCCAGTCGACCATGTCATTCCAGTATTCGACGACAGAGCGGATTCCCGGAACATAGTGATCATCTTCTTCATCGATGTCTTCGAGCCCGAGTCCGGCCGTCATGCCCGGGAGCTGATCTTCCGAACTGTACCGGCGTCCTCCCTCACCGAAATCGCTCGCTCCGTACGTCCACAGCGGAAAGATCTTCCTGCCGGCAGTATCCGGGCTCTGATCTATGATCTGCAATTGAATATTGGGATTGATATACGCTGTATAGATCGGAGGAATTGAATCCTGTTCGTATTGTTCTCTGCTCCACGGCAGCTGCCCGACCTCTGCATACTCGCATTTCCAGAAATCCGACGCCGAAATATGCTCAGCTGCTTCGAGCTTTGCACTCTGCGTGATCGCTTCACTTGCGATATTTCCGGGAAGATAAACGATGCGCCATTGCTTGTAGATATCATCTTC
>CACYEU010000187.1 GCA_902773445.1 uncultured Lachnospiraceae bacterium
CCGAAGGCAGGACATGCAGAGTCGGTGTTGACAGAACCCGAGAATTATCAGAAATATGTGGAAGATTTCATCAGCAGCGTCGAACAGAGAGTGGATCAGTAAATACTGTCGAGAAACATATAAACGCCTCCCGACCGGGAGGCGTTTTTGCTTCAGTCTGCTGCCGCAGGACGCTCGATGAGCCGGATACGGCAGGTTTTTCACTCAGCCAGCCGTCGAAGGGCGTTTTCGATCTCTTCTTCGCTCGGCGGACAGCCGTGGATGCAGATCTCGAAGCCTGACGTGCAGTCGCCGACGCCGAGCCGGCCGGATTTGCCGCGGTGTCCCTGTCCGATGCCGATCGGTCCCGGTATTTTTTCAAGGAGACCTTCTTTCTGCAGGCGGTCAAGGACCGGGATCAGGATCCCGTAGCAGGCGCTGCAGGAATCGACGGCATCGACCGCATCGCAGACATCGAGGCGTCCGCGCGCCGGAAGATCTTCGCAAGCGTCGCCTTCGCATGTGATCAGATGCAGCTGTGAAAGATCGGCGCTGCCGCAGCCGAGGGATTCGGCCATGCCGACATACGGAACATCGTCTGTCTGATACTTAAGAAGCGAGCAGACATAGGCATCGACGAGGACCGGATCAAGGGCGGCCATCACGCAGTTGCGCGTGACCGGACTTCCGCCGTCCTCGAAACTCAGGTCGCCGCAGATATGATCGATCACGATAAAATCGGGCTTGATCACGCTGTTCAGCAACGCGATCGGCCGGTGAAGGCCCATCGTATGAAAACGGCGTTTCTCGGAATTCGGGATCAGACCTTTCATATTCTTTAATGCGCAGGTGATATTGGTCTGGCAGTGACCTTTGAGAACAGGAACATTGATCAGAAAGTCCCAGTCTCTGACACAGGAACAGATCCGAAGCGTTTCATTCCCGCATTCGACTGCGATCCCCTTTTCTTTCTGCGTATCGATCAAAGTGACTCCGTAAGTTTCTGCGAGATCGTTGTAGCCGCAGTACTCAAATGCCTCGGAAGTCTTATCGCCGACCCAGGAACCCTCGGCGATCACGATATCCGCGAATCCGCGCTCCTGCAGATATTCGATGATCCCTGCGACGACTTCCGGATGCGTTGTGCCGCCGAACGAAGCCGGCGTCGGGGAAACCAGATTGGGCTTGACCGCGATCCGCGCAGGGCGTTCCGGCAGGAGCTGTTCAAGCTCCGCCCGCTCTAAAAGCCGTTTAGTCATTTCTTTGAAATCGGTTCCGTATGATCTTAAGATCTCGTTTTTAAGCATAGAAAAGCCGCCTTGTCCGTTCGAAGTGTATCGCCATGATATATCAGCCGTTATAATCTGTCATAATCATAGCATAATCTGAATATTTAGGTGCTTTTTGTTGAAAAACAACGTATAATAAAAATAGCATGTTGCTGTTGAAGCGGAGAATGATAAGATGAAAAAATCTGTTCGAGAAATGAATTCTTTCCAGAGACTTAGCCACGGATTGACATTCCGGTCGTTCCTGATGGTGATGCTTCTCATGTTATTTATCGGATTGCTGGTTCTGGCGAGCGGTTTTTTGATGTTCTTTACATCCGCGCTGGATGAATACAGGTCCAACACCTGCACATATGCGGCGGCGGAAGCGACCGCGCTGAATCAGGATGAGATGAAGAAAAAGACAAAACAGATCATCGACATTTACGACAGCCTTCCCAAGGAAGTGCAGGACGATGACGAAGCACCGGGTTACAAGAAAAACTTTGTTCCCGCTATGGATACATCGTTCCGTGATCTGCAGAGCACACTGCGCCTGATGCAGAACGGTATGGGTCTTAAGAATGCATTCATCGTTGCGCTCGACGAAAAGACGAACAGGATGATCTACCTGATCGACGCCGATCCGCGCCCCGCTTCGTTCTGCTTCCCGGGGACCTGGGATGAGTACTCCCCTGAAGAGATCCGGGTCCTTGCCCACGGCGGCAATACAAGCTGGATCGAAAAACGTCTGGGTCTCAACGATGACTATCAGGCAACGATCACGAATCTGAGCCGTTTCGGCCTTCGCTGTACCGGCGGTCATACACTGTATACGACTGATAAATATACCGTAGTCCTTTGCCTCGATGAAAAACTCAATCATCTGATGGAAGTCAGCATGGAGTTCATGAAACGGTTTCTGATCCTGCTGATCTTCGCGATCGCGATCGGCTCACTGATCGCGATCAGATCCATGAGAAAACAGGTCACCAGACCGCTCGGACGTCTGGCGACAGCAGCGCGCAACTATACCAAAGACAAAATGGAGGGTGTCGCCACGCCGGACCGTTTCAGCAAGCTGGAGATCAGGACCGGGGATGAGATCGAAGAACTGGGTCTGGCCATGAAGGACATGGAGCACAGTTTGATCGAGTATGAGGAACATCTGCAGAAGATCACGGCTGAGAGAGAACGTATTCAGGCGGAACTCGATCTGGCGACGCGTATTCAGAAAGATATGTTGCCGAGCATCTTCCCGCCGTTCCCGGAAAGAGATGATTTCGATATCTACGCATCAATGGATCCGGCCAAGGAAGTCGGCGGCGACTTCTATGACTTCTTCCTGATCGATGACGATCACCTCGGATTTATGATCGCCGATGTTTCGGGCAAAGGTATCCCGGCCGCGCTGTTCATGATGGTATCGAAGACGATCCTCGACAATCTGATGATGACCGGACTGTCTCCGGCCAAGGTGCTTCAGTACGCGAACGACTCGATCTGCGCAAACAATAAAGAGGAAATGTTCGTCACCGTATGGCTTGCGGTTCTTGAGGTCTCAACCGGAAAGGTCGTTGCGGCCAATGCCGGACACGAAAAACCAGTAAAGATCCATGCCGACGGGCAGGTTGAACTGATCAATGACAAGCACGGTTTCGTCGTCGGCGGCATGGAAGGAATTCCGTACCGCGAGTACGAGATTCAGCTTGATCCGGGTGACAAGCTGTTCGTCTACACAGACGGTGTGGCAGAAGCGACTGCCTCTGACAAAGAGCTGTTCGGCGTCGACCGGACGCTTGAAGCGATCAGGCGGGATCCGGGCACCAACGCAAAAGGTATTCTGAAAAATGTCCGCGCCGCGGTCGATGAGTTCGTCGGCGAAGCTGAGCAGTTCGATGATCTGACGATGCTCTGTCTGGATTATAATAAAAGATCCGGCAGCGGAGAGTAAAACTGAAAGACAATTGTGACAAAACGAAGGGGATGCATCGGCATCCCCTTTTTTTATCGGATCGTAGCGGTCAAAAGTCCCGGTGATTCGGGTACAGGAAGTTCGATCAGCATGCCTGATACTTTGAGCAGGATCTCCATGCCCTCGATCCCGTAGGGAAGGTGACAGTACGTGCTTTCCGGGATCAGGAGCCTTCCCCCTACTTTGATCTTATCCATGAATGAAAAGATCTGCTGGATAATGCTTTCCAGATCCGCGAACGAAGCGGCATCCGACAGATCCAGTATGCCGTGATCATAACCGTCGGGTGATTTGCGCAGGGTCTCTGTTCTGACCACATCAGCCCCGTCGTATTCGTGAAGGGTGTCGCTGAAGATCAGTGTCGGACCCGGTGTCTGGATGGCATCGAAGACAGCGTCCATATCGCGTTCGGCCTTGCCCCGGTGTTCCTCCTGCGAGGATCCCTGGTAGAGGATCTTCGGATATTTGACCTCGAGCAAATGCAGGAGATCGCAGTCGTCTCTGACCTGCTGCTCATTGTCGTGGATCAGATAGATCAGCCCGGCTTCCGTCTCCATGTCAGTCGTCTGCTGCAGGATCGTTGTCCTTCCGATCTCTCCGAAAGAGGCAGAGTAATAGCTTCTGAGGCGCTGGCAGATCTGCAGGATCGGAGCCGAATTGACAAGAGTGTCTTTTGCGAGGACAAGATCTTTGCTGACACCGCAGCGGTTCAGCTTATAGGGCTTGATCGAGTCTTCATGAAATTTTTCGGGTTCAAGATAGCTGTCCAGAGCCGAATCGGTCTCATGCTGTCCGGAGATCATATCCGAGTACTTAATATCGAGATCGCCTCCCATCGGCCGGCAGTTGACTTCGATCAGAACAGGCCCCTTCTCATCGATCATATACTCACCGTGGATAGGGCCGTATTTGACACCGACTGCATCGGCGACCTGGCACGCATACTGCATGAGTCTTGAATGGCCGACTTCGAGCCGGGTCACATATCTGAAATAATTGTATGCGATCGTTCCGTTGCTGAGTTTGTACTTGTCGTAGACGCCGACCGTGACAACGCGGTGTTTGCCGTTGCAGGAGACGGTGTTGACGACATATTCTGTACCGTCGATATACTCCTGAATCAACACAGACGGCGCTTTGCCGAAGTCGATGCACTGTTTGAAATGCTTGCGGACACCTTCGAGCAATTCCTCTTCACCGCGGCAAATATAGACGCCCTGTGAGCCGGCGCCGCGCGAAGGCTTGACGATCACCTGTTCGTCGCCG
>CACYEU010000188.1 GCA_902773445.1 uncultured Lachnospiraceae bacterium
CTGTCATTGCCGATCCGCATGAGATCGTCAATGTTGCAGGAATCAACGGCCTCAACTATATGATGAATGCGGCCAAGAATACGGCATAGAGCGTCAAATTCATGCTTCCTTCCTGTGTGCCGGCAACACCGTTCGAGCACTCGGGAGCGATTATTGACGCACAGATGATGAAAGGCCCGATCCAGTTCACAAATGTTCTCGGACTCGGTGAGTTCATGAATTTTGTCGGCGTCGTCAATGCCGATGATGAAGTGCTTGACAAATTGCTTGTCGCCAAGAGATTCGGCAAGATCATCGACGGTCATGCACCGATGATTAAGGGAAAAGAGCTCAATGCATATTCCGCAGCCGGTATCCGCGGCGATCATGAGTGTTCAACCATCGAAGAGTTTAATGACAGACTTGAGAATGGCGAGTACGTTCTTCTGCGTCAGGGTTCGGCATGCCATGACCTTCCTAATCTGGCGGCAGGCGTAACCGGCAGAAACAGCCGCCGCTGCCTGCTCTGCTCAGATGACCGTCAGCCCAAGACGATCTTTGAAGAAGGTCATGTCAACGGACATCTTAAGATGTGTGTTGATCTTGGTATCGATCCGATCACAGCGATCCAGATGGCGACGATCAATGCTGCCGAGTGCTGGAGGCTTGAAGGCCGCGGCGCGATCGCTCCCGGATACAGGGCTGATGTCGTGCTTGTTGACAACCTGGATGATTTCAATGCCAGCAAAGTATGGATAGAAGGCAATCTGGTGGCTGAGGACGGAAAGTATTTACCGGAGACAAAGCATTTCGATTCTGCTTATGTAACCGGAAGTGTCAACATCAGCGGCTTCACGAAAGAGAAGCTTCAGATGCATCTCAAATCCAATCGCGTTAAGACGATCCAGATCCTTACAGGCGGTATCGTAACCGGCAACAAAGTCATGGAAATCAAAATCGATGATCAGGGTGAATTTGTCTACGATCCCAGCATTGATTGCGCTAAGATCGCCATCGTTGAGCGCCATCACAATACCGGCAACGTGGCATGCGGATTCCTTTCAGACTATGGAATCAATCAGGGCGCGCTCGCACTTACGATCGCTCATGACTCCCACAACGTGGTTGCTGTCGGCGTGAATGACGATGACATCATGACTGCAGTGCAGGCTGTCAAAGAGCAGGGCGGTGGTATCGCACTTGTCAAGGATGGCGAGGTGCTTGAACGCATGGCACTGCCGATCGGCGGTTTGATGACTACAGAACCCGGCGAGAAAGTCGCTGCTCAGCTTGAAAAGATGCACGGTATCGCGAACGATGTTCTCGGAATCAGAGACGGCATTGATCCGTTCATTACACTGAGCTTCATGTCACTGCCGGTCATTCCAGAACTCAAGATCACAGACTGCGGTCTGTTCGATGTGACCAAGTTTGAATTTACAAGTGTCGAAGCTGATTAACAGTTGATCATACAATTAGAAAAAGAGAGTGAACACATGAACAAGAAACCAACAGTACTGATGATTTTAGATGGCTACGGACTTCGTGAGGAAACTCACGGAAATGCTATTGCGATTGCCGATACGCCTGTTATGGATACCTTAAAAGCGGAATATCCGTTCGTTAAAGGATATGCGAGCGGCCTTGCTGTCGGTCTTCCTGACGGACAGATGGGCAACTCGGAAGTCGGACATCTCAACATGGGCGCCGGCCGTATCGTATATCAGGATCTGACAAAGATCTCGAAGGCGATCGATGACGGGGATTTCTTCGATAATCCCGAATTGAATCGTGCATGCGACAACGTCATTGCAAACGACAGTTCGCTGCATTTGTACGGACTGGTTTCTGACGGCGGTGTTCACTCACACCAGGAGCATTTATACGGCCTGCTTGAACTTGCTAAGAGGCGCGGCATCAAAAAGGTGTTCATCCACTGCTTTATGGACGGCAGAGATACTCCGCCCGAATCAGGCAAAGGATATGTCGAAGAACTCGAGGCAAAATGCGAAGAAATCGGTGTCGGCCGGATCGCCAGTGTCGCAGGACGTTATTATGCAATGGACCGTGATAACCGTTGGGAGCGCACACAGAAAGCCTACGATTGCCTGACAAAGGGGATCGGAGAAACTGCACCGACCGGACACGACGCGATGCAGCAGTCTTACGATGCGGGAACAACCGATGAATTCGTCCTTCCGACTGTTGTGACTGACGGGGACGGAAAGCCGGTTGCAGTTGTTCAGGAAGGCGATTCGATCGTATTCTTCAATTTCAGACCGGACCGTGCACGGCAGATCACCCGCTGCTTCTGCTGTGATGATTTCGACGGATTTGACCGCGGAGAGCGCGTTAAAACGACATATGTCTGTTTTACTGAATATGATGTCACGATCCCGAATAAGACGATCGCATTCCCGAAGGAGGAGATCGTCAACACACTCGGTGCTTATCTGGCTTCCTGCGGATTAAAGCAGGCAAGGATCGCGGAGACCGAAAAGTATGCTCATGTGACATTCTTCTTTAACGGCGGCGTTGAGAAACCGAACGAGGGAGAAGACCGCTTCCTGATCCCGTCTCCTAAAGTTGCGACATATGATCTGAAGCCGGAAATGAGCGCCTATGAGGTATGCGACAAGCTTTGCGAGACGATCAGAAACAGGCAGCATGATGTCATTATTATCAATTTCGCGAATTCCGATATGGTCGGACATACCGGTGTTCTTGAAGCGGCTGTCAAAGCGGTTGAAGCAGTAGACTCCTGTGTCGGAAAGACAGTTGAAGCGTTAAAAGAAGTCGGAGGACAAATGTTCCTCTGCGCTGATCACGGCAATTCGGATATGATGATTGATGAAGAGACCGGTGAACCGTTCACAGCTCATACGACCAATCCGGTGCCGTTCCTCCTGATCAACGCCGATCCGAAGTACAAACTGCGTGAAGGCGGGAGACTTGCCGATATTGCACCGACTCTGCTTGAATTGATCGGTCTTGAGCAACCGGCAGAAATGACAGGAGAATCACTTTTAACCGAGTAATCACATGACTTATCAACTGAAATAAGGGCTGCCGTAAATGCGCGGCAGCCCTTTTGTCTGTCATTATATCAGCAAAGATACTTGCATTTTTATGTGAAAAATCATAGAATGTTGATGTATGGGGGCGTAGCTCAGTTGGGAGAGCGCTTGAATGGCATTCAAGAGGTCATGGGTTCAAGTCCCACCGTCTCCACTTGATGTCCGGGTTGGCGGTAATGCCTGCCCGGTTTTTTGTGAAATGAAAGGAGCGTTTCAATGAGACAGCAGATTAAAAACCATCCTTTTACAACAGTCACTCTCTATCTTGAGAAAGGAGAGACAGTTATCTGCCAGAGCGGCGCGATGGCATGGATGAGCGACGGTATCAGCATGGAGACAAAGGCCGGCGGACTCGGCGGCATGTTTAAGAAGGCAATAGCGGGAGAGTCGTTGGCTTTGAATCACTATACTGCGCAGGCTCCAGGCGAGCTGACGCTTGCGAAGCACAGTCCCGGTGATATTCTGGCTTTCAACATTGCTCAGACACCGATCATTGCGCAGAAGACTTCGTTCCTCGCTTCAACAGCCGGTGTTAACATGAATATTTATCTGCAGAAGAAAGGTCTGGTCGGATTCTTCGGCGGCGAAGGTTTCATTATGCAGAAATACTCAGGAAACGGATATGCGTGGCTTGAAGTAGACGGATCAGTCGAAGAGCGTGAACTGGCCCCGGGTGAAAGACTCATTGTCGACACCGGATATGTTGCGTGTATGGAAGCCACATGCAGCATGGAGATCCAGCAGGTAAAAGGACTCAAGAATATCGTTCTCGGCGGTGAAGGATTATTCAATACAGTCGTCACCGGTCCCGGAAAAGTCTGGCTGCAGACCATGCCGATCAACTCACTGGCAATGAACCTATACAACTATATGCCGCACAGCAGCTGATTAAGCATAACTTGTTGATAACAGAAAAGCTGCCGTTCCGAAACGGAACGGCAGCTTTTTTGTGTGCGATTGTGGTAAAACTATGCCTGGACAGTCGGATCAAGTGACGCAAACGGTTTGCGCTCATCAGTATCGACAATTCCCTGCTCATTGACCTTCTCGGCTTCTTCCTCTTTGCCGAGACGGCGAAGCATTGTCTTCTTTACCGCCCGGAAGATATTCTCATATCCCGTGCAGCGGCAGAGATGACCGGAGAGAAGTTTGCGGAGTTCTTCATCAGTATACTCTTTACCGGTGTTCAGGATCTCCCATGCTGACAGAATGAATCCGGGAGAGCAGAAGCCGCACTGGATCGCGGTTTCATCGATGAACGCCTGCTGGATATCGGCAAGCTCCCCGTTTGGTCCCATCAGGCCTTCGAGCGTTGTGATATCCTTGCCTTCGGCCCAGACTGCCAGATAGATACACGAGTCAAAAGCTTCACCATTGATAATGACGGTACAGGCTCCGCATTCACCGACTTCGCAGCCCTTCTTGACACTGGTCATCCGGAAATCGTTGCGCAGCATGTCAGTCAGAGAGGCGCGAACGTCGACATTCTTTTCGACAGGCTTACCATTTAATGTAAAATGAACTGTTTTGTATTGTCTTTCGCTCATTATGCCTCACCTCCTGCTTTTTTGATCGCTTCTCTCAAAGCACGTTCAGCCATGACAACAGCCATGTGCTCACGGAAGTCCTTAGCGCCTCGCCAGGAATCACGCGGGTTGATATCGTTCAGCACGCTTTTGGCAAATCCTTTGATGTTTTCATCATTGATCTCTTTGCCGTTGATGAATTCTTCCGCGGACGGAGCACGCATCGGGACAGGACCGGCAACGCCGTAGGCGATGCGGACACGGTCTAATGTCTTCTTGTCGTCAGACAGCCTGACATTGACTGAACAGCCGATATTGGCGATCTCGAGTGCGTTTCGTTTGCCGTACTTGATATAGTGACCGAAGCAATTCTCATAGGATTCTTTCGGTATCAGGATCGCGGTCTGAATCTCCCCGAGCTTCAGATCAACGGTACCGGCCTTGATATAAAAGTCTTTGATCGGAATCCTGCGGACACCGTCTGTGCCGGTGATCTCAACGATTGCTTCCCATGCATGCAGAGTGGAAGCGGAGTCGGCAGAAGTCACGCCGTTGCATGTATTGCCGCCAATTGTACCGATCGCGCGTACCTGCGGACCTCCGATCATGTTGACAGCTTCACCGAGAACACCGATCTTTTCCTGAATGATCTCGTTCTTTGTAATATTCGAGAAACTTGTCAGTGAGCCGATACGGATGTTCTCATCCTCATCGATCGAAATGCCGCGCATCTCATCGAGCATATAGATGCTGACAAGTTCTTTGCCGGCACGCTTGCCTTCGCGCATCTGCACAAGAACATCAGAACCTCCGGCAATAACCTGTGCCTCAGGATGATCGGTCAAAAGCTGACAGGCATCAGCAACGCTTTTCGCTTCGTATAATGCCTTAAGATCATACATTAGCTTCGCCTCCTTCCTTTTCAATCAGCCCGGCTTCGACAAACTTTTTGAACAGAAGATCGGGTGAAAGCGGGATCTCATTGATAAAGCATCCGGTTGCCTGAGCAACAGCTGCTCTGATTGCGGGAGCGACCGGACATACCGGCGGCTCGCCGAGACCCTTGGTTCCGTAGGCACTGGTCGGTTCATAGTTTTCAACGAAGTCGCCGATCAGCCTCGGATGATCCATAAACGAAGAGAGCTTGTAGTCAAGCAGATTGTTGTTGAGCGGGCGTCCTGTCTTCTGATCGAACAGAAGTTTTTCTGACAGCGCATATCCGATGCCCATGCTCATACCGCCATGGACCTGTGCCTCAGCCAGAGCAGGATTGATGACATTTCCACAGTCGTGTACGTTCGCGATATTCAGAACGCGTACGCGGCACATCGGAATATCGACTTCAACTTCCGCGAAGCAGGCTCCGAATGAATAGGCGTTTGATTTGATATGAGCCGTTGTTTCAGCTGTAAGATGGACGCTGTGATCCAGGCTGTACAGAGCTGTTGTCGCAAGCTCATCGATGCCCATCAGGATGCGGCCGTCTGTCTTGCGGATGATATTGTTGTCGACAATATCAAGCAGATAAGGCTGCATTCTGGTCAGCTCAAATGCATAGTCGAGGATCTTCTGCTTCAGCAGAGTGGCTGTCTTACGGACTGAGAAGCCGAGTGTGTATGTTCCTCTTGAAGCATACACGCCGGTTCCGAACGGTGTCAGATCAGTATCCTGGCATGAGACAGTATGACATTTGTCAAACGTCAGGCCGATCGTGTCTGCAGCCATCTGTGCGGCAACGGTGTCAGCTCCCTGGCCGATCTCGGTTTCACCAAGCTGGATCTGGATCGATCCGTCCTGATTCATGACCATCCGGCAGGATGATGTCTCCAGAGCGATCGGATAGACCGCTGTATTGTACCAGTATGTCGCGACGCCGATACCGCGTCTGACATCGCCGGTCTGAGGCTTTTTGTATTCATTATACTTTTTGGTGTAACCGATGATCTCGTCACCTTTGTCGAAGCACTGGTTGAATGTGTCACTGTAAAGCTCATTGTGAGAGAATTCGTGAACAAATCCGACCGGCATCAGATTCAGACGTTTAAATGCGAGAGGATCCATTCCGAGCTCTCTTGCACAGTCATCAGCATGAGCTTCGAATGCATAGGAACCCTGCGGCATACCGTAGCCGCGCATCGCACCCGCGACCGGTTTGTTCGTGTAGACAGTCCAGGCATCACCCTGGAAGTTGTCACACGGATAAAGCTGCGGGCACGCGTTTAATGCTTTCGCGGCAATTGCATGGCCGTGGGATGAATAAGCTCCCTGATCAGCCCATGCCTCGTATTTTCTCGCGGCAAGGGTACCGTCTTTTCTGAGCCAGGAAATGAGATGGAAACGTTCGCCGTGGCGGACACGGTTGTTGACGAATGTCTCTTCGCGCGGCACATCGATCTTGACGCACCTTCCGCCGAGCTGCATTGAGAGCCAGACGCAGAGCGGTTCATAAAGAGCATCCTGCTTGTTGCCGAAACCTCCGCCGACATAGGGCTTGATGACACGGAACTTGCCCCAGTCCATATTGAGAGCCTGACCGATCACGCGTCGGACGATATGCGGGATCTGAGTCGATGAGACACAGACATAACGGTCGTCGCCTTCTCCGTAGGCAAAGCATTCGAAGTTTTCGATATGACAGTGCTGGACTGTCGGAACATCATACCATCCTTCGACCTTGATCAGCCCTTCTTCCTTGATCGCCTCATCATAATTGCCCTGGTTGATCGTTGTGTGGGCAAGAATGTTGCCGGGGTATTTCTCGTGGAGAAGAGGAGCGTCTTCTTTGATGGCATCGAAGACATCGAGTACAAACGGCAGTTCTTCGTATTCGACCTGATCTTTAAGAGCCCGTATCCCCTGAGCTGCAGCAACTTCGTCTTCCGCGACAACTGCCGCGATATCATCGCCGTAATAGAGGGGATGATCTGTCAACAGCAGGCGGTCTGCAATATCCTGATGGGATTTTTCAACAGACCACGGATGACCCGGTGTCGGGAAATAATTCTTTTCACAGTCGAAACATGTGAAAACACGGACAACACCCGGGATCTTTTCCGCTTCTTCTGTGTTGATGGATTTGACGATTCCGTTAGCCACAGTCGAGTGGAGAATACGGACACATAATGCCCCCTGATCGCATCGGTCATCAACATACTTCGCGCGTCCGATCGCCTTATCGTGCGCATCCTGCCTGATGAGCGGTTTGCCGATCACGGAGCTGCCTTTTGCAGAATATCCATTGTCAATATTCATCGCACACCTCCTTTATATAGAATAATTCTATATTATAAATTTGATTAAGTAAATAGCCTCAACAAAAATTTTTGCATCAGCTAAATAATTTTGTAAAATGCGTTGATTTTTAAAACTTGAAATGCTACTATAAAGGCGGTAATTGTTGTCTGCACATCCATAAGGAGACCTATCTATGATTTCTCTTAAAAAGAATGAAAAAGCATTAGAGCACAATATTGAGAAGGCAAGAGAAAACAATATAATTCTTCCCACAATTGCACAGCTTCGCGATCCGGGTCTGATCCCCGACAAGATCAAGGATCAACTCAAAGATGTCGGACTCTGGGACATCAATCCGCTGAACCTTTTCCGCATCACATGGAAGAACGAACCGAAAGAAAAAGGCGGTCTGTTCGGAAAGAGCAATTACATTGTGCTCCCGCCCGAGCTGACAGGCGTCAAGGCCAGAATCATCTGCATGGTCGGCAAATGGTTCCCGACCGGCTGCCACAAGGTCGGCGCTTCCTACGGATGTCTGGTTCCTCGTCTGATCACCGGACAGTTTGATTCGACATACAACAAGGCTGTCTGGCCCTCGACCGGCAACTATTGCCGCGGCGGTGCGTTTGACTCGAAGCTGCTCGGCGTCGATTCGATCGCGATCCTTCCGGCAGAGATGAGCAAGGAGAGATTTGACTGGCTCAAATCGATCGCAGGCGAAGTCATCGCAACACCGGGATGTGAAAGCAATGTCAAGGAGATCTTTGATAAGACATGGGAACTTCGCTAGACGCGTGACGACGTTGTGATCTTCAACCAGTTTGATGAGATGGGCAACTATCTGTGGCATTACAATGTAACCGGTACCGGTATCC
>CACYEU010000189.1 GCA_902773445.1 uncultured Lachnospiraceae bacterium
CAAAGGTTTTGCTGAGGCGGATCTTGTTGTCGAGTCAAAATTCCGCTGCGGACAGCTGCAGCATACACTGATCGAGACGCACACATCGACTGCGATCGCGAATCCGCTGACACAGGAGATTCAGGTCTGGACACCAAATCAGTCTCCGTTCGGTATCCGCAGTCTGATGGCCAAAATCTTCGGCGTTCCTGCCGAAAAGGTACGGCTGACACTGACTGAGATCGGCGGCGGATTCGGCGGTAAATACGAAGCAAAATGTGAACCGATCGCAATCGCGCTGTCGCTTAAGACAGGCGGGCGCCCTGTCAAAGTGACTTATGACCGGCACGAGGAGTTTGCGGCAACAGTATGCCGCTCTACCGTGCAGTACTATATCAAGACAGGCGTCAAAAAAGACGGAACGATCGTTGCTCAGCAGGTCACCGGCTATTGGGATGCGGGCGCCTATGTAACGACAAATCCGCGTGTTGACTACAATGCGGGATTTGCGGCTGTAGGACCGTACAAAATTCCGAATGTAAGGATCGATACTTACGTCTATATGACCAATCGCACATTAGGCACTGCTTACAGGGGTTTCGGCGTGACCGAGGCGGCAACACTGCACGAGCATCAGATGGACATCGTTGCGCGCAAACTCGGAATAGAACCTTTGGATCTTCGTCTTCGCAACTGCCTGCACGACGGGGATGTAGGTGTCTCCGGCGAGATCATTTCGACCTGCGCGGTCGAAGAGTGCCTGAAGGCAGCCGCAAAGAATGTCGAATGGGATAGATATCCGGACCGCTGGACAGACGAAGAAGGATACCTGTACGGTAAAGGTATTGCCTGCTTCAACAAGCTGACCGGTACGCCGTCGACAACATCGTGCATCCTGAAAATGAATGAGAACGGATCACTCTATATTTGGTCTGCGAGCCGGGAGATGGGGCAGGGCGTGACAACAACGATGCCGCAGTTCGCGGCAGAGTCGCTCAAACTTGATCTCGACAGGATCAGCGTATCACCGGTCGACACATCGATGACTCCTTACGATAAGACAACGACATCATCCAGATCGACATTCCATTCCGGAAACGCGATCCTGGAAGCCTGCGAGGATATCAAAAGACAGCTCTGTGACCTCGCTGCGGTCAAGTGGAAATGCGATGCGGGAGATGTGACATACACTGAGGAAGGCTATATTGAGCGCATCTCAGATCCTGAGCAGCGCATCCATATCAGCGAAGTCGGAGCATCCGGCATCATGCACGAACAGCCGCCGGTCATTGCGATCGGCCGATACGGAACATCGGATATCTTTGATCCGCCGCCTGTAGACGGACGTCAGTCCAAACGCCCGACTGTCATGTGGATGATCGGGGCACAGGCTGCAATCGTCAAAGTCAATCCGGTCACCGGACGCGTTCAGCTTTTGAAGATGGGCGCAAGCAACGATATCGGCAAAGCAATTAATCCGACCGGTGTTTTGCAGCAGGTTGAAGGCTCAGTGATCATGGGACTTGGTCATGCAATCATGGAGGAAATGATCTACGAGGACGGTAATCTGCGTAACGGCAATATGGTCGATTATAAAGTACCGACGTTTATGGACTCGGATGTCGATGTTAAGATCACAATGGTTGAAAACGGACATCCGGAGGGCCCATACGGGGTCAAAGGCATCGGCGAGCCGGGACTTGTTCCGACTGCCGCCGCGATCGCGGGGGCAATCAGCCATGCCTGCAACACAGATTTCGATTCGCTTCCGATCAAACCGGAGCACATTTTGTTCCGAAAGGAGGTGGCTGACTGATGCTCGGACAATTTGAACTGTATATGCCGACAGATTTCACAGAGGCATGCGCGTTAAAAGCAAAAGGAGCCAGGCCGGTAGCAGGCGGTACTGATGTCTATGTCAACAGACACGGCGGCAAAGACCGGGATCCTGAGATCGTCGATATTAAATTGCTGAAAGAATTACAAGGCCACAGTTATACTGAAGGTCACGGGCTTGATCTCGGAGCGCTGACGACACACCGCGATATTGAAACATGGGATGTCATCAAAAAGAAATATTACGCGATGTTTTCAGGCTGCTCGCAGGTCGGCTCGGTACAGATCCGCTATCGCGGAACGCTCGGAGGCAATATCATGAACGGCGCTCCGTCGGCCGACTCGATCGGACCGATGCTGGTACATAATGCCGAAGTGACTGTCGCCGGACCGAACGGTGAAAGACAGATACCGCTCGAGACATTTTATACAGGATTCAAGAAATTCGATATTCAACCGGACGAACTGTTGACGCGCATCCGAATTCCGGATGTTCCTGAAAACTCCGGAAGCGCTTACTATAAGTATATGCGCCGCGGGGCAATGGATCTTGCGCTGATGGGAGTCAGCGTATATCTTGAACTCGATGGCGATGTGATGCGGAATGTACGTATCGCGCTGACAACCTCTGCACCGACTCCGGTGATGAGCCACAGCGCGGAAGCAGTCCTTGAGGGACAGAAAATTTCGGATGAAATCATCATCAAGGCTGCCGAAGCGGTTGCATCAGAAGGAAAACCGCGTTCAAGCTGGCGCTCAAGCGCCGAGTTTAGAGTCCGCCTGCTGCACGATATCACGATCCTCGTGCTGCATGAGGCGATCGAGCGCGCCGGCAAGTCATTTGAAGCGAAGGCGGAATCGATCCCGATGAGGCTCTACCCCGGACAGGATGGTTTGAAACCCCGCCCGAAAGAGGAGGTGTAAGAGATGAGGACAGTTGATATTGAGGTCACCGTCAACGGTGAGGTATATAATAAGACGGTTCCGGTCAACCAGACTCTTCTCCGGTTCCTGCGCGAAGATCTGTTTCTGAACAGCGTCAAGGAAGGATGCGACGAAGGCGAATGCGGAGCCTGTACGGTCATTGTGGACGGGGAGCCGGTCAATTCGTGTCTTGTTTTGGCCGCCGAGCTTGATGGGAAGAGCGTTCTGACTGCCGAAGGCCTGGCAAAGGACGGAAGACTGCACCCGCTGCAGGAGGCATTTCTTGAAGCAGGCGCGGTCCAGTGCGGATACTGTACGCCGGGTATGCTCATGAGCGCGGTTGCGCTCCTGAATACGTATCCTCATCCGACCAGAGATCAGATCCGAAAGGAGATGGAAGGTAATATCTGCCGCTGCACAGGATACACCCGCATTGCAGACGCGATTCTGCTGGCTGTCGACAAGATGGAAGGACAGGATGCGTAGGTGACTTTTTTGATATACTGCTTTACCATTAAACAGTTCTGCTTTTCGATTACTATTCAATGCGGATGCATAAGCAATACGAAAGAGGTTCATTATGGCAAGACGATCAAATAAAGAAACGCTGCGTTCAGAAGTTATCAGGTATATTATCAAAGAAATCGGCGAGGGCCGTTATCAGCCGGGCGAGCGCATTGTTGAAACCAAGCTTGCAAAGGAGCTGAACATGTCACAGGCTCCGGTCAGGGAAGCGGTGCTGGAGCTCTCGATCATGGGTGTCCTAGAAGAACGTCCGTATGCGGGTTCTTTTGTCAGGAGCCCTAACGGTAAAGAAGTGGAGGATCACTACAAAGCGAGAGCGGTCGTGGAAGCGTTCGCGGCTTCGCTGGCCGCACAGCGCATCACCGAAGAAGAGCTGGAAGAATTGGAAGCGATTCTGCAGAAGATGCTGGAGTGCTCGGATTTCGAGGAGTTTGTCGATATCGATCACGATTTTCACGAGAAAATTGTCGACGCTTCCGGCAACAGAGTGCTCAAACGACTGTGGTCTTCAGTCTCTGTTTATGAACTGACCTACCAGACCATTGTTTTGGCCAACAGGTGGACACTGGTCGGATTGTATGAAAAGCATAAAAGACTTTATGATGTCCTGAAGACCGGAAGCGGGCCTGCCGCGATGGCAGAAATGTTTCTTCACATCGACGGATTCAGGGCCGGTGTTATGGATACACGAGCCGACAAGGAGACCGAAGCAGGCGCATAAGCCCCGGTTTTTCATGATATGACCGCAAGAATAAGACAGCTAAGAAACGATAAAGAGCTGACGCACAGATGTGCGGCGGCTCTTTTTGCGTGTCCCAAGCGAAAGACGTCGGACAAACAGAGACAGCACAAAGCTGCCATAATCGATAATTCTTTATAAATATTTAATAATAATCGATTATAAAGACCATTATAGGCGGAATCAAGGACAAATTAAGCGGTTTTTTGTGATTATTTCGTTGACAATAATCGATTATAAGGCTAAAATGTAATAGTAAAACGTGTTTGCCGATGAATATGGCAACGCACAACAAGTCTTAGTTAACAAAACTATTTATCCTCTGATATTCAGAGACATAAATCACACGCAACGAAAGGAGAAACACAATGGCAAAAATCAAAGTTGGAGTAGCGGGTTACGGTACAATCGGACAGCGTCTGGCAGACGGCGTTGCAATGCAGGGAGACATGGAGCTGGTCGGAATTGCGGATCTTGCCCCGAC
>CACYEU010000190.1 GCA_902773445.1 uncultured Lachnospiraceae bacterium
GCGGTGACGCTCGGAAACCATGAAGTCGATTATGGGCTGACACATCTGCTTTTCATTGAAAAATGCGCCAATTTCCCGATCATCAACGCCAACATGTACCTGAAACTCAACGGGACCCGGCTCTTCAACTCGCATATGGTCCTTGATGTCGGCGGAATCAGGATCCTGTTGATCGGGATCCTCACCGAGGACGTCCTGGCAACGACAAAACAGGAAGAACTGATCGGCACGCTGGTCGATATTTATGACGCGGCCAGTGAGGTGAGAAAGATCACCGACGCCTACAAGACGAAAGACATCGACCTGACGATCCTCCTGACGCATATCGGTTTTGAAAAGGATAAAGAGCTGGCCCGGGAACTGGATCCGGGCTGTGCCGTCGACATGATCATCGGCGGACACAGTCACACATATCTGTCTGAACCCTGTGTCGTGGAAGGGATTCCAATCGTTCAGGCCGCGGTCGGCACCGCTCAGATCGGACGCTTTGATATCGTGTTTGACGAGCGGAACCGATGCATCGACTCCTACACCTGGGAGCTGATCCCGATCAACGAAGAGCACTGCCCGCGCGACGAGGCGCTGGAAAAGATCATCGGTCAGCTCAAAGAGGAGACAGATGCCAAATACGGCAGGATTCTGACCCGCTTCCCGCATGCTTACACGCATCCGCGCCGCAATATGGAGACTGAGCTCGGAGATCTGCTGGCAGACGGCATGAAAGAACAGCTCGGCGTCGACCTGGCGCTGATCGGCTCAGGCAGCATCCGCAAAGAATCGCTCGGGCCGATCGTCACACTCAAAGATCTCATTGAAGTGTTCCCGTACGAGGATTCGATGGTCGGAGTCAGCCTGACCGGCGCTCAGATCAAAAAATTCATAAAGCATTGGCTGAGGGATGAGGCGTTTGATGAAAACGCCCACTGCGAATGGTTCCAGCTTTCGCGCGGCTTTTTCTGCGAATATGACCGCGTCGCACGCGAGATCCTGCGGCTTACGATCAACGGCGCTGACGTTCGGGACGACGAACTCTATCAGACCGCGGTCGAGAGTTATCACTATATCTGCATCGAAGACTCTCTCGGGCTGACTACAGAAGAAGTCGAGCAGAACGGCGGGCCGACAGAACTGGCGACCGATGTGCTGAATGTTCTTGATGAATTCTTATCGAAGCGCGATTTTATCAAGCTGGACGCAGAACCGCGGCTGCTCATCCGCGATTCTAAATAGGCGGCAGCAGGATCATTTTTCCCTGCGCTTCTGCGCATACTGTTCCAATGACTCCCGGAGGGTCAAGCCGCTCTTGAAGGGATACAGGAAGCGCGCCCTTTCCCGGCGCTCTTCGCGCTGTCTGGCGACGGCTGCCTTGAATTCTTCGTAATGGATCTTGATCTCTTTCTCCTCCGCAAACGCGCGCATTTTTGTGATCAGCCGGAATGAGTGGAAGACATCCACGCCGAACACGCCGAAGAATGCGCCGATAAAGAACGAGAAAGTCAGATGCTGGGACAGCCAGATGATCCCGTCAAGCACATAGGGATTGATGATAAAATAGTATGCACATCCCAGAAGACCCCAGAACAGCGAGAACTTCGGGCAGACAAGGCCCTTAAAGTTCATCTTTTCTCCGGAGTAATCCCACAGACGTACATTAAAGAAGTGTACAAAGATATATCCTGCGACCAATTCGATCAGAGTCATGACCAGCGTCATGATCAGAAGGATCAGGATCGTATTGACAATATTGTTTCCGCTGATCGGATGTCCCATGATCAGCCCGGAGATCAGATACATCAGGCACAGTCCGAAACCGTAGATCGGAAGCCACGGTCCGGTCAGAAATCCCGGGTTGATCCATTTGCGGTCAGGATTGTTCTTCGAGAAGTATCGCCGGTAGAACAGTTCGATACACCACCCCACGATACAGCCGATAAAGAACAGAAACGCAAGAATCAGCAGATAGTTCATAATGACTCCTCTCCTGTCTTACTGCTTTTCAAAAATAATATAGACGCCGATCACTTTTGTCTTGATGTTGTCGCCGTCGTCGACAAATGTCAACTTGGTGTCTCCCTTTGTCTTGAAGCCCTTGTCTGTCGGCTTCCATGTAATATTCTGCGGGCCGTCATCGCCGTCAAAATGACCGGTGCCGTCACCGTTAAGGGTCATGATCCATTCGGTCTCGAGATCCTCCGACTCATCCTGGATCGCCAGCGTTGAAGCCTTCCACGTTCCGACATATTTGCTGTCAGACAGATCCTCGCTGCCGCATCCGAACAAAGCGATGCTGCAGACTGTCAGAATGACACATAAAAGCAAGCCGATAGCCTTTTTCATTTCGACACCCCCATGATGAAAAACAACGATTCGCAGTGATCTGATCAAAATATACTGTGTTAATTATATTTCTTAGTCATAATCAAGGCAAGAACCGAAATTTAACCGTTGTGGTGAATGATTTTTGACAGTTGGTCAGTTATAGTAATATTGAGTGGAAAGCTCTTATTACAGGCATTTGCCCGCACAGCAGGCAAATCAACAAACCAGAGAGGTAAGATTAGATGAACAGATCTTTCATTAAAAAATGTCTGAGTTTCATCACGATCATTATTCTTATTGCGGCCATGGCGTTACCGGCATGTCCCGCCGGTGTCGTCTACGCCGAAGAAGAGCCGGCTGTCACTGAAGAAACAACCGCTGAAGAGACCACCGCTGAAGAGTCCGTCGACGAAGATGATGACGGGACCGTCTACGAGGGCGAGGGCGAAGAGACCGAGGAGCCCGAAAAGGACGAGGAGGAAGACGAGGACTCTGCGTCCAAAGAAGAGGGAGCAGACGAAGAAGCCGCTGAAGAAACAGAACAAAAAGCGGACTATTTGGATTTTACCTCATTCGGAGAAGAGGAAGCATTTGCAATTGTTCCCGTCTGCGCGGGAAGCAGCTCTGTCGATCTTGTGGAAAGCAGCGGCAGAATCACATCTCATAAATCCCACAGAGGCATCAATCAGGCCTGGACGATCCACAAATATCAGGATTGCTACTATTTTGAAAGCATGGCAAGCGGAAAAAAAGTCATTCAGGGGACAGACATCTCCCACGGAAGTCCGACAGAAGCCAAGACAAAATTCAGCGAATCTGACAAGCAGCTCTTCAAGCTGGAGGAGGCCGGAGACGGGTCCTATTTCATTCATTCCAAGATCAACGAAAAACTGGTATTGGACGTCGAAGGAGGCAGCGCGGAAAACGCCACGACGATTCAGCTTTTTACGCTGAATCGATCAAACGCTCAGCGCTTCCGCTTTGTGCATCTGTCGACAGTCGAAGAAATGTCTGACTGGGGCGCTTCCCGTCAGGACTGCTTTGCGACAGACTACGATGTCTGGGACGGCGGAACTGACACAAGCTGGTATTATGCCAATACAACTGCCGCCGTCTATAAAATCGATTCCGCACGAGCTCTGGCAGGTCTTGCTCAGCTTGTCCGCGAAGGAGTAAGCAATTTCTCACGCCAAACGATCCAGCTGACAAGGGATATCAATCTCGGCGGTTTGGAGTGGCGCCGGATCGGCAGCAAAGACAAGGTATTTAAAGGCAGTTTTAACGGATTAGGGCACGCGATCACCGGGCTGTCGATCACGACGACCAGCGATGAGGACGGCTTCTTCGGTATGGTGGAGGGCGGCGTGATCGGCAACTTTGCAATCAAGGGCTCTGTCTCAGGCGACTGGAATACCGGCGGTGTGATCGGCAACATGTCCAGAGGGCATGTGGTCAATGTTTACAGTGAAGTATCGATCACAAGAGCGACCGATGACAACTGCGGCGGCATCTGCGGAAGACTCGGATATGCCGCCTGCGTGGATCACTGCACGCAGAACGCGCGCGTCAATTCCGGCGACAAGGATCCTGACCGGGGCGGGATCGCCGGATATCAGACCGGTCTCATTCGCTATTGTGTCAATCTGCAGTCGATCGACTGCGACTGGAACTTTGTCGGCGGCATCTCCGGCGAGTGCAGCAGCGGCAAGATCGAATACTGCCGCAATGAAGGGCAGGTCTCCGGCGGCGATTACACGCAGTGGGCCGGCGGCATCTGCGGAAAATCGAGCGGCAACGCGGTGATCTTTGGCTGCTATAACAGCGGAAAGATCTTCAGTAAAGACGACGATGATATCGGCGGTATTCTGGGTGAGCGTTGTGATGACAGCGTGGTTTTGTGCTGCATCAACACCGGTCGAGTCTATGGCGATGACCGGATCGGCGGCATCGTAGGTAATGGCTATTGCCGATCCTGTTTTAACGCCGGCCATGTTTCCGGCGATGATGATGTCGGCGCGATCTCAGGCAAAACCTCAACCAATCTTGATGGATGCCGGGCATTATCGTGGACGGCAAAGAGATGCTGCGGCAATGACGGCGACGGCAAGGGAGCCGCCTGGGTACAGGCAGGCAAGGTTTCGAGCGGCGCCGCATGCTATGAACTGAACCGGGAGGAAAACGGTATCAAGCTTGAATCTTACGGCTACGGAAAAGGTCTGGATATCATGCATGACAAGACGGTCTTCTATCAGAATATCGGCGGAGATCCGATGCCGGCTTTCACCGGACAGAAAGTCACCAAATCCGGCAGCAGCTATGTCAACAAAGACAAAGAAGTAAGAATCGAGTATAAAAAAGGTTACGGCAAAGTCACCGGCGGCGGAAAATACTCATCCGGGAAAGTTGTGCTGAAAGCCGAGCCGACGAAGGGATGCCTGTTCGATCATTTCGAAGTAACGAATCCGAAGATAGTAAACAAGTCGATGAGCGAAGGCGAGCATCCGTATCCGTCGAGCGAAGTCCAAACCTATAAAGAAAATGAGATCACCCTGACCGAAGATATCGACAGATCGTACGCTGTCAAAGCCGTCTTTACGGTCTATGACGAAATTCCTCCCGAACTCAGACAGAAAGTAAAGATCGAACTGGAGTGCACAAATGATGCGGACGGATGGAACAGTTCAACGATCCCGGTCTATCTGATCGATTCGGGCGAAGAACGCCATTTGTGGGAAGTCAACAAAAGCGATATCGACGGCAAGGGAGAGAAAGCTACACACACATTTGATATTGGCGGAGCCAGCCCTGTCTCGCTTGAAGCGTGGCCGGATTTTGGCGGCGGCGTCACGTTCCGGGATTATGAACTGAAGGCCAGACTGTGGGTGAACGATTCCGGCAAGGCGATCGAGAGTAAAAAGGTCAAGATCCGTTCGTGGCCGTTCATCTCTTCTAAGTACGGCAACGACTATATGGATATCAAATTCGGCAATCAGGGCAACGCAAGCGTCGGTACTTATGATGCCGACGGCAGCCTGAATGTCAAGGGCACCTACGACACCTGCACGGCCGCGTGGGAGGCAGCCGCGAAGATCGGAAATGAAGCCGTGATCAGACTGGACAGCATCTGGCTGACAAGCGATCGTCTGATCCTGGCCGACAACAGAACTGTCACACTGGATCTGAACGGCAATCAGCTGATCCGTTCGATCAAGAAGACATCTAAAAACGGAGAAGTCATCGAAGTCAACAAGGGAAGCACGTTAAATGTCGTCGACAGCAATCCGACCAAGAAGTCTTGCTCAGCGTTTGCGGGCGGCAGCATTCAGGGCGGACGCAGCTCAAACGGAGCCGGCATTCTCCATGTCAAAGGGACCCTTAACATGACTGGCGGCGCGATCTACAACGGCGGCACGACTGATGTCGGCGGCGGCATTCAGTGCAGAGGCGGCACAGTCACGCTGAACAAGACACTGATCGCCAACTGCTGGGCCAACAAGGGCAGCAACAAAGGCGGTTCCATTGCCGTTCGTGACGGCGGCAAGGTTACGATGACCGGCTGTACGATCCGCGCCGGCAAGGCAGGATCACAGGGCGGTGCGATCCATATGAGCTCGAGCAAATCAAACGTGGAACTGAAAGACTGCAAGATCGTCGGCTGCCGGGCGAACGGTGATGACGGCGGCGGGATCTATCAGGAAACCGGAACGCTCCGCTGTGAAAATGTGACGTTTGACAGCAACACGGCAAAGGACAAGGGCGGCGCGTTCCACAAGAACACAAAGGATCAGGTATGGCTGCTTGGCTGTACATTTACCGGCAACAGCGCCGAAGGCGATGACGGCGGAGCGATCTATCTGGATGACAATTATCTGTATATGCGCAGCTGCACACTGAAAGGCAATTCGGCCAAAGACAAGGGCGGGGCGATCTATCTGAACGATTCCGGATCGATCGATCTGAGCGGCGTGATGGTCATCAAGGATAACAGCGGCACGGGGTCCCATGATAATCTGGTCCTCGAGAAGGGCGCGACCTTCTATGATCAGGGACTGGAGCCCGGCTCGGAGGTCCATCTGCGCAGCGGTTCGAACGGTGAGGTCAGAATGGCCAACAAGAAATACGATATTACCGATTATCAGGTGAAGAATTTCCTGGTCAGCGATTATGAAGGCGGTCTGATGCTTAAGAATGTCAAAACCGTGAACACTTCGCTGATGGCTTCGGCGATGTCGCCCGGCAGGATCGCATTGATGATCGGGTGTATTCTGATTGCGATCGGAGGAGCAATCATGTTTATCACCGGATACAGAAGACAGAAAGGAGGGCGCGCGTCATGAAAACGAAAAGCATCTTTTCACGAATCATAGCGGCAGCCCTGCTTGTATGTGTGATGTTCACCGGTCGCGGAATGAGCACTCTCTCAAATGCCGCCGAAAAAGATCAGGAACTCAAGACAGAGTACATCAAAGACGTGAAAATGTTCTATGCCGATACGTCGAAAGAAGCTAAAGCACTCTGCGAAGCGGAGGGCTATACATTCTGCCCGGAGAACTTAAAAGAGGACAGCAACGCCGATTCCGTGGCGCATCTCGGATACAGGACAACCAAAGATGAGGGTGATGCGATCACTGACCTTACTCTTCTAGACATGAAGAATTCTCACTGGACTGAGCAGAAATACGGGGAGTTCCTTGATGAGAACATCGATCAGTTCGCGGATGGCGCCGCTAAGATGATGATTCTCGTGAATGAGTTCCGGAGTAAATATGAGGCGGGCAGTCCGAATGCTTTAGCCGCATATGACTCTCTGAACATGTTCTATATCGATGAGAAAAAGAATCATAAGGATACAGCGAATCTCCTCGGCAGATATCTGCTGGAGGATGCCGATGTCGCATTCTTTGAGAAATATATGCAGCGCGGCAACAGCCAGATCCTATCCGCGATCGTCAATCATTTAAGCAATGCAGCGGCAGATTATAACGAGGATGGCACAACATGGGCCGACAGGGCGCCGGAAAGCAATATTCTCGATTTGTACCGGGAGGCGGATTCCGCGGAGATCGCACAATTCGATACCTGGTATCAGGATCCGGCCGCGAGACTGACCGAGGAACTTCAGTCATTTGCCGACACGTACGAGACGGCCAAGGGTCTCTATGACAAGTATGGAGACACGTTCGGCTATGAGAAAACGGACGGTTTTGATGAGGACACCACGCTCGATGAGATGATGGAGAAGGATCCGAACTGCCGTATCCCGGAATATATGAATGCGATGCTCACCTATGATCTTTTCGATCAGACATCATACGGTGAAGATCAGACACTTGCGGAATATTTAGTTGAACTCGGCAAGGATGGGAATCTGGGAGATCACCCGGAGTCTGTCTATCCGATCGTCGCGTCGATGAGCGCCCCGCAGAGAGCGGTGATTGACCTCGGCGGGTTAAGCGCCCTGGCCAAGGGGCTGTATCTGATCGAAGATTACGATAAAGAGCGCAAAGACTTCAACCGGCAGGCTAAAGAGGACTTAGTCGACCGGGGCTATGAAGACGGCAAGATCTGGCTCTGGGAAGGCGTCGATCAGTCGATCTGGAACAGGAAGGTAGCAAAGACGAGCGATGCGATCGAA
>CACYEU010000191.1 GCA_902773445.1 uncultured Lachnospiraceae bacterium
CGATTTTCATATTGAGATTCTCGATCTCGATCAGGATCGTGAAGTCTACGACGGTTCTCTTGAAGAGAATCTGATCAAACAGCTTGATGATCAGGTCAAGCCGGCTCCTGTACGCCCTCCGCGCAGAAGACCGGCTCCTCCCAGAGAGAATCTTGACGAGTTCAAAGAGGAAAAACTACCTCCGTCACCCAAAGAAAAAGCCAGAAAGAAGAGAAACCGTCAGCTCTCAGTCCTGACTTACGGATTTGTCGCGCTGTTCCTGGTCATGATGGGATATCTTGTGTACTTCAATCAGGTCCGGGCACGCGATTTCGCGCGCAATGCCCACAACGCGCGACTGGATTCGATGTCGGAACACGTCACAAGGGGTGCGATTCTTGACAGAAACGGAAATGTGCTCGCCAAATCGGAATTCGGCTCGGACGGTCAGCTCTACAGGACCTATCCGTACGGTGATCTCTTTTCTCATGTCATCGGCTACGATGTTAAAGGAAAAGCAGGCATAGAAGCAGCTTACAATTTTGAGCTGCTGACCTCACATGCGTTTTTCCTTGATCAGATCGAATACGACCTTAAGGGGCAGAAGAGCCCCGGAGATACACTTGTCACGACACTTGACGCAGGGATCCAGCAGGCGGCTGCCTCGGCGCTTGCCGGCAGCAAAGGAGCCGTCGTTGCGATCGAACCGGACACAGGCAAGATCCTTGCGATGTTCTCAAATCCGACTTATAATCCGGAAACTGTTGAAGCAAACTGGGAGTATCTGAACAGTGACGCGAACAGTGCGCTGCTGAACCGGGCTACACAGGGAGCTTACGCGCCCGGCTCAACATTTAAGATCATTTCAGCTCTTGAGTATATCCGCGAAAACGGCGGTGAAAGCAATTATCTGTATGACTGCAACGGATCATTCACCTACAGTGATACGACGATCCATTGTGCAGGTAATGCGGCCCACGGCAGAGAGGATCTCGAATCATCGTTTTCGAACTCCTGCAATTCTTCATTCTGCAATATCGGTCTGCATTTGAAGAAGGGAAAATATGCTGATACCGCTAAAGATTTTCTGTTCAATAAGAGACTGCCCGGACCGTTTGCGGCTAAGCAGAGCAAGTTCAAAGTCAATAAAGATACCGGTCCCGGTGAAATGATGATGACATCGATGGGGCAGGGGCAGACGCAGATCAGTCCGTATCATCTTGCGCTGATCGCTTCAGCTGTCGCCAACGACGGTGTTCTGATGAGACCGTATGTTGTCAACAGGATCGAGAATGATCAGGGAAAAGAAGTCAAGTCATTTACACCGCACACATACCGTCATCTGATCGAGCACGATGAAGCTGAGATCCTGCAGCGCTATATGCGCTCTGTCGTCACGCGCGGTACAGGCATGGTACTGAACACCAATCTCTATCAGGCTTGCGGTAAAACCGGAACAGCTGAGTATTCAAGCGACAAGAGCAAGAGTCATTCGCTGTTCACCGGATACGCCAATGCAGAACATCCTGACATAGCAGTTGCTGTCGTTGTTGAAAATGCCGACACGACCGGTGTTTCGGCAGTTTCGATTGCAAAAGCAGTCTTTGATGCTTATTATAGTCAATAGATGAATACGATTGAAAATGTCTATACAACTAAAGCCTGTAAATACAGGCTCGCAGACATCAAACAGGCTCTTTATCAGCACCGCGATGAAAAGCATGCCTGTCTGATTCTGTTTGACTCTGTCTACAGGCGTCTCGAAATAACAGAGATCAGGCAGACGCTTCATCCGTATTTTAACGAAGATCAGTACATTCTGGTCGGTGTTGCTGAAAACAAATCAAAGGCGCAGGAACTGTTGATGGTGATCTTTGAAGATGTGATCGCCAAGACAGGGACACCGGATGCGGTGAAGTTCTTCGGTGGAACCGTAAACAGCGAAGAACGGGAGAATAACTCATGAGTGTCGGACATGTTCTGTTGACAATTCTGGCTGTCATTGGCTGGACCCTGCTTGCGATCCTTGCGCTGATCATCCTGCTGCTGCTGATCGTTCTGCTCGTTCCGATCCGCTATAAAGCCAATGCTCATGTCACACGCCGCAAAGAAGAGTTTGAAGCAGATGTGAAGGCCACTTGGCTGCTTCATCTGGTATCAGGCGGATTCACTTATAAAGGAAATCTCTTTGAACCGAATCTCAAGATTGCTTTTAAGCGGATCATGCCCGAAACAGAGGAAGATGAAGAACGCAGGATCAGGAAAGAACTGAAGCGGCAGGAAAAAGAAGAGAAGAAACAGAAAAAAGAGAAGAACACAGAAGAAAGTTCTTCTGAAGAAACAGAAAACAAAGCGTCTGCCGTAGTTGAAGAGACTAAAGCATCTGAACCGGCTGTCGTCGAAATCGTCAGGAATGACGAGCCCGCAAAGCAGGATAAGAGCGATGATCACGAGAGCGTCGGTCAAAAGCTTGGCAAAAAACACACAAAACGCGATAAGGATAAAAAGGATAAGGGCCGAAAGAAAAAAGACAGAAAGCTCGCTAAACGCAGAGAGCCCAAAGAACCCGGATTGTCTGTTATCGACAGAGTATTCGAGATTATCGACGAGATCCAATTTGCAGGAGAGGACATTTTGGAATTCCTGACCAACCCGACGCATCAGAAAGTTCTTAAACTGCTGAAGAAACGTCTGGTCAAATTCGGTAAAAAGCTTCTTCCGTCACGTCTGGAAATTGAAGGGACAGCCGGCTTCGACAATCCTTATCATACCGGTCTTACAGCGGCTTTGATGTGTGCGGTGTACCCGTATATCGAGAAGGTCAGGCTCCCGGAACTGGATTATGAGAATGAAGTACTTGATCTGACCGGATTGATCAAAGGAAAACTGCGACTCGGAAGCGCTGTGAATATGATCCTGCCGCTATTGCTGAATCTCAACACATGGCGTACAATAAAAGATGCAAAAAGACTGAAAGAAAAATTAGAGAGATCTTCCAAAGTGATCAAAGAAGGAGGAAAAGCAGCATGAAAGACAACAATAATAACTCAAAGAGCATGAACGGTTTCAGCGGATCCGTCGCCAGCATGTTTGAAGGTATTAACGGCGTGCTTAACTCCAGAACTGTTGTGGGAGATCCGATCTATGCAGACGGCATGACGCTGATTCCGCTGATGGAAGTCACATTTGCTATGGGAACCGGCGTTCTTGCAGGCGATGCGCGCGGCAAGAAATCCGGCGGCGTCGGAGCCAAGATGATTCCGAGCTCGATGCTTGTGATCCAGAACGGCAAGGCACGTCTTGTCAATATCAAAAAGCAGGATACCCTGACAAAGATCATGGATCTCGTACCGGACGTCATGGACCGTATCGATGCAAGACGCAATCCGATCACGGAAGACGATATATCAGAGGCTCTTGATAAGGCCGCTGAAAGCGCAGAAGAGTAACACTTTTGATCAACGCAACAAAAAAGCTGCCGCACATTATTGTGCGACAGCTTTTGCTTTTGGAATCAAATCAGGAACTTTACGCGCGCTCAACTTTGCCGCTGCGTAAACAGGAAGTGCAAACATACATCTTCTTTGTTCCGCCGTTCTCAGTCTTGACACGGACGGACTTCAGATTCGACTTCCACATCTTTCTTGACTTACGGTGAGAGTGACTCACATTATTTCCAAAGTGGACATTCTTATCACAGATTGCACATCTGGCCACGTTAAACACCTCCTAACTCCCGGTAAAATGACCTCTTATTCGTCACAACGCCAATATTTTATCAGAAAA